>CALLVY010000388.1 GCA_938015925.1 uncultured Saprospiraceae bacterium | reverse complement strand
CCATTGCCATCATCTGTTACTCCGTTTCCACTATAGACTCCTCCGACGGGCAAACCACCGCCGAGTCCGGTCTGAACGCCGCTATTGATACAGAGATCATCTGGAGCGGTCAACTGTACCGTTCCAGGAGCGATGCTTTTTCCGCAAACCTCCAACTCCACTTCAAAACCACTATCACAACTAATGATGCCATCGCTATTGACGACAAAGATCAAACACAAATCTGCGATTGCACCAGTGATCACCGTTCCAGCAACATTTCCACTTTGTGGGCCAAAATAAATAGTTCCACTTGTCCCCGAACCAGAAGCTCCTTCATACACCGTAAGGTTGTCATTATCATAAAATGAACCTGCTATAATGTTGGCCTCTGCGGACATACCAGCAGAAGGGCAAACTTCAAAAACAATAAAGTTATTTTCATTATCACCATAGCATTCGCTAAAGTAAACTTCACCAGTACCACATTGGGCATGGAGATTAGCGGAGAAAAAAGAGAAGAGGAAAATTCCAATAAATGGAAAAAAGGCTTGTAATGTTCTGGACATTTGTGTGAATCTTGGGGTTTGGTGGAAATATATCACAGCTGTAAATCAGATAGGTAAGGATTTTTTCTGCTTAAAATGTCGTTGATTCCTATCATTAATTACACTTTAGAGTGTACGATTTATAAGACGCTTTGTTGCAACAAAATCACTCCCAAACCAGGAAATAAAAGCCATAGAAAAAATAAAACATTATGATTTTACACAATACATAAAATACAAGTTTTAATTTCTTTTACAACAATGAAAAAGTTAAGGCCCAGCAAAAAAACATAACAAAATACAGTCTCCCCTAAAGCGTCCTTAGCCATCCTTTTAGCAGCAGCAGATAAGCGTACGAATAGTTGTGTTTCATCAATTTGATCCTTACCTTCCCTTCGTCAAAGCCCATATAGATTCATTTGAGTGCTAAAGGTTTAGGGTTTATTTTAATATTCAATCCATTGTGAAATTTCTAAAACAAACTTGTTTAAAAAAAGTTAGATTTCTTTTCTTCCTCCTATTTTGCTTGCTAAATAGTGCCTCACTGATGGCACAAGATTGGACTCCTCCGCCTTATTTACAATCAGAATTCTACCGAGCAAAAGACTTCTTATTGGCGAACAATAATGATAGTACCATCATTGTCCTTTCACAAGTTATTTTAGAACTAAAAAAATTGGATCAATTGGATTCTCCTTTCGGGATAGAAGTACAAGTTCGAGAAGCAGAAGCATTGGAGAAAGACCATAAAGATGAAATAGCCATCACTAAATTACTCCATATAGTGGATCTTAGCCAGGTTCATCAAAAATGGGATGTCCTGAGCAATGCCCATTTATCTTTGGCACGAATGCACGAAAAATTAGGTCGGGAGGAACAATGTCTTCATCATCTTAATTTGGCTCGATCGATCATTGCAAAGTATGAATTAGATGAATTGTATCCCCGATTTTGTATTCGACAATCTTCTTATCATCGCATATTTAGTGATCGTGATTCGTCTTTGTATTATGCCCGGGAAGTCGTTCGAACGGGGCCGCTTTACGAGTTAACTGAAGAAACCGCCGTTGGTCATCTATTGATTGGAATGCTCATTTCGGATACCGCCTATCCTGAAGCGGTTGGCCATTACCAAAAAGCAGGACAAGTGTGGAAAAAATCAGGCGATTATTCTGGTTATGGAGCGACCTTAAGCAATATTGCCAATCTACACTATAGAAATGACAAGCTAAAAGCGGCATTGGTTTATTTGGATTCCGCTATCGTTGCGGCACGAGTAGCGACGGAGCAGGGCCATGAACATTCTTGGCGGTTTTATGGCAATCACAAAACACGGGCAGAGATTTTGTGGAAAATGGGAAAGGTCGATTCTGCCTGGGTATACCTCAATAAAGGTTATCAAATGGAGTTGAACGAAGTCTACAAATCCAATGACGAAAGGGTCATCGAGATCGACGCCAAATACAATGACGAGAAAAAAATACAACAAATAGAGCAACAGGAATTGGTTATTGAAGCCTCCAACAAGAGAAGAAATCTATTTGTTCTTTTTTCTTCCTGTCTTATTTTTTTCATTGGCCTTTTGTCTTATTATTTTCTAAAACTAAAACGGGCCAACAGGAAAACAGAGGAGCAAGCTTTGGAGATTTCAAAAACCAACAAGCAGCTTTCTTTATCCCTAAAACAAAGGATCGCCTTACAAGGCGAAGTTCACCATCGAGTAAAAAACAATTTGCAGGTCATCAACAGCTTGTTAGAACTCCAAATGGAAAATATTAAAGATCCTGCCGCACTTGAAAGCATCAAAGGCATGTCGAATCGCATTTATAGCATGGCTGCGATCCATGAAATACTTTATACCAAGGAAGAGGATAAAAGGGTAAACTTGGCAGATTATATTAAAAATATTAGTATTCATTTTAATAATTTATCTGGTAACAATACCAAGCCTCATTTTAATTTTGATATTAGCGAAGAGTATCTTAATTTAGAGACTCTAATTCCTTTAGGCATCATTTTATCGGAGCTATTGACCAATAGTATAAAATATGCTAAAGTGATTGAGCAAGACTTGCTTATCGCGATAAAACTGGTTAAAACAGAAAAAGGATTTCGTTTGAGATACAGTGATAATGGCGCTGGTTTTCCAAATGGACAGATAGAAGAACGGCAAGGAGGATTGGGAACTTACCTCCTAAATAGTATGAGTCGGCAATTAGGAGGAAGTATTGAAACCAGAAATAGAAATGGTGCCGTTAGCATCATACACTTTAACATTAAGAACTGACAATCAAGCAGTTAGTTCAAATCAGCTAATTTTTTAGGGATTGAAAAATTCCTGTTTTTTATAAAGTTTTTTGAGAAAAACTCCTGTTTTGGAAATAATTTAAAAACGCTTTCCAGGCAGTAGCCACGCTTAATCAACTTCAGAGATTGTTTACTACACATCAAACCCCAGCAAATGACCGCAAACGATATTCTCATCGTTGAGGATGAAATTCTTATTGCTCATACTATACAAAGATACCTGGAAGTCAAGGGGTATAATGTTGTAGGTATCGCTATTTCTTACGAAGAAGCCGTGAAACTTTTTTCCTTACATTCGCCGGACTTAATCCTGATAGATATTCGGCTAAGCGGCTCCAAAACAGGGATTGACTTTGCTCAATTTCTAAGCGTACAAGCAGAAATTCCTCCTTTTATTTTTCTAACCTCCCAACTCGATAGTACCAGCTTAAGCGCAGCAAAAGAAACTTTCCCGCTCGGTTATTTATCCAAACCCATTCAAAAGTCAAGCCTTTATACGACCATAGAAATTGCTTTGCATAATTCCAAAGCTAAGACCTCCGAAGAGGCCCTAACGGTTTCGCTTTCCGACGGTCAGAAAAATTATCTGGTCCCCATCAATGATATTCTTTACATGGAAGTGGATCACATCTATGTAAAAGTGACCCTCGTATTAAACAAACAATTGGTCTGTAGAATCACGCTCAGAGAATTGCTGGATAAAATCAACAATAACCAATTTGTCCAAACTCATAGAAGTTTTGCCGTCAATATAAAAAGGGTCAGCAACTGGGATGTCCAGCATCTTTTTATTGAAGAAAACCGCATTCCGGTAAGTCGATCTCGGAAGAAAGAAGTGCTTTCTATGCTCATTGCCCAAAAATAATTACCGTTCAGAACATATTTCCTACCATTCAGAACATTCCGCCCCTTTTTTTTACTATTTCGATAAGTAGTTCGTTTTTTTGACGAGTATTAAAACATTATTGTCAAAACATTTAAAACCTAATAAGGCTCCGCTAATTAAGACCAAAAGCCTTATGCAAAAACGTACTACATGAAAAATGTATCTAATCTTAAAAAAGCATTTAGCTGGACATCTCCTCTTTTTTTCCTGGCTTGCTTATTTGTATTTTCTTCCAATACAGATACCAAAAGTTCTGATCAGCAAGTCATTGCACAATTGTCAGCTGACCTAGAACAAATGAATGAAAAATTGGATTTACTCCAAACCAAAACAGCAGACTGCGGCATGAGTTATGAACCTTTCTTAGCAGAGATCAACATTTTTGCTGGAAATTTTGCGCCAAGAGGTTGGGCATTCTGTGATGGCCAATTGTTACCTATTGCTCAAAATGAAGCTCTTTTCTCCTTAATTGGAACCATGTATGGCGGAGACGGTAGAAGAACTTTCCAATTGCCTGATTTGCGCGGAAAAATTCCTGTTCATGCTAAAGAAGGTGGAATATTGAATAATATTCAAGCAGGAAGAGATAGTCCTTCGCAAAATCTAGCATTAGGGGTACAAGAAGTAAAGTACATCATCGCTACACAAGGAATCTTTCCATCTAGAAACTAGTGAAAGAGTAAAATAAATTAATAGTAAGGAGGAGGAAGATTCTTCGTTTGCAATTTTTCTCCTCCTTCTTCTAATTTTTAAAAACTCAAGCTAAAAATGAAGTCCGTATTTCATCTACTGTTATTCTTTCTTTTCTGCTTACCAGAAGGCAGTGCTCAGGCACCGCTGAATGTAAGACACAAAGGAAGTCTGGCACCCGGTGAAATCATTCAAGGAAACACCTGCCTGGTATCCAATAACCATCAATACCTTTTGATGGTAGAATACTCTGGAGACCTGGTGGTCAAAAAAATAGAAAAACATGAACTATCTGATGATGGCCGATTTTTGGAAAATTATGAGCTGAGTCACGTTTGGTCTTTGGGTACCCAAGGCAATGGTTCTTCCTGTCAATTGCGATTTCAACGGGACGGTAATTTGTGTTTATATAAAAAAAACGGCAGCGCTCTTTGGTCTACAAAAAGTACTGGAGGAAAAAAATTATTGATCCTCGATGATACTGGCTGGCTCGGCATCTACGACCAACAAGAAACACTGATCTGGAACATGCGCGAAGCAAAGTCTTCTCTTCCCAATTTTCAATTTATTTCCACGACGGAAAGACCGCAAGGGATTAGTCCAAAAAGCTGCGCTTGTCTTTTCGCTCCAGAGGACAGCGATGTGGATATGGCTTTTTTAATATCAGATAGCGTTATGCAAAAAGTGCTGCTAAACATCAGTGGAATCCAACAAAATTTTATCTGGAAAGAAAGTCAAAATTATATTTTCGAAAACCTGAACTATATCGGTTTTTGCTATATCGGTAATTATTATGATTTGGAAATCAGGATGATAAAAAAAAATACCACTACCTCAACAGAAAAAAAAATATACTTAATCCTCAAATCGAAAGACCAAACCATTTTAAAAACCAAAAGACTTATTGGGTATTGTACTTGTTAAATAATTCCTGCGAATCGCTCAAGCAGCTGCCCCGTAAAAGGAATATTTCATAAACCACCGGATTATTTTTTTGATCATTGATCGTAAGCCCAAAAAACAGCTTGTCCGATCAGGGTTTTGAAAAGGAGGACGCCTAAAATCCTAAATAGAGTAGGCTACCCAATCTTATTAGTAAATCTAATTGAGCAGCTCCCAGCGAAGGAGCGCGACATATCCTAAAACCAGTTTCACTCATTTCAGTGAAACTGGTTTTTCCATTTGGGCTAGTTTGGAAAACAACCAAAGGCGAAGTGTTTTTATTTTAGAAAAAAATAGAAAAATACACCAAAGACCCAAACAGATCATGTATCTTTCCCTC
>CALLVY010000387.1 GCA_938015925.1 uncultured Saprospiraceae bacterium | reverse complement strand
AAACTCCCGATTCGTTCCTTCAATTTCTGTTTGGCCGGCCGTTGCATAAAACTTATCACGCAAATGGCGCAGACAACCTTCCAGGTATCGAACGGTGAGGATCAAACCTTTTAGTTGATTGTAACGATCTATATCTCCAGCTTGTAGCCGCTTGATTCGCTTGGTTCTGATATTTTGTTGGTTGACGAAATGATCGTAAAGGTCGAAGAATTCTTTGGCAGAAAATTTTTGAAAATCTTTTAGTAGACGCAGGGCGACTTTTGCCGCTTCTTCCGGGCTGTATTGATTGCCTTCGAAGGCATCTGGATTTTCAAAATATTCTTGAATGTAGTTTCGCAGATTCCCGCGTTTGACATTCTCATCGGCCTTGGGCAATAAAATAAATTCCAAAAATAGTTGGGCAAAATGCTGGGCTCTGGCATCCACTTCCTTAGGCGCCGAATCCACTTTGAATTTTTCTTTGATCAAATCCTGCATGGTCAAAAATTGCCGAACTTTCATCTCGTGCAACTCTTCATAATAATCACGATCCACCTGTTCGGGCGCATAGCTATATTCCACCACTTCTATCCGCGACCAAAAATCCGAGGTAAAAGGTTCGTCGTCCTGGCGATACATGGCTCCCAGGTTGGCGGCAGCGCAGAGCAAGATATTATCTCCGATATCATAATTGGTACCATCTGGTGCAACGAAGATTTTACTTCCTGCGAAAAAAGGATTCAAGGATTTCCGCAAGGCTTCCGGCCATTCTTTGATCTCTTCAATATTGATCAAAGAATGTGGTGTAGTAATCGCGACTGTAAATCCTGCGGGGGTCGCATAAGGCCCATTTTCTCCAAACTTAATCGCCGTAATCAAACTATTCTTCGTTTGCCATTTATCCGCAGCATGTTCAAAATATTCGCGATTCATGATCGCACTCGCAAATTTCAAGAAGGCAGATTTACCCGTACTCGGCGGCCCCGATAATAATATCGCTCCCGATCCACTCACCAATTGCAATTTAGCTTTGATGACAAACTCGTGTAATTTATTTTGAAAATAAGGAGTTTCATCAATGAATTCAGGGCTGACACTTGGCACAAATCGTTTGCGGGTTCGCTCCTCGTGATCTCTTTTCTTTTTTTCCAGGGCACAACGCAGGCCTTTGCGTTGTTCATTTGTCGTTGGCAAATGACCTTGGATCCGCTCTTTGGAATACTGTGGGAAATTTTCGGCCAACAATTTTCCTTGAGCAATCCCCCAAAGGATGTCCGCCAATTCATAAGGAATATCTCCCGTACAATAGGCCTCATAATGCTCTGCAAAAGGGCCATATTCCTCTTCATTAATTTCAAAGGCTTTTCCGGAAGCTAAGTTTTCAGTAGCTCCTGGACGGAAAACACTGCGATCGGTATTTCTCATAAAAGTCACCAGATAGGTTCCCGAAAAACCTTTTTTCTCTACCAGTCGCATGCTCCACACCGGAAAAGTACGTACCGTAGATTCCAAGTCTACAAACAAATCCGGATCGTTTTTTATAAAAGCATATTTCCCTTCAAAGGCGACCATTTTTTCCAAGTCCGCGCGGTTGCGCTCCAGGATTCTTCGTTCTAATTTTCTCCGCAGATCTGTTGCCAATCGAACATCCCGATATATTTTTTCAAGGCGCTGAATATCACTCAGCACTTGCTGGTAAGTCGCGTTGGCAGAAAGAGAAAGGTCAGAAAATCCTCCGGTATGGTTTTTTACAAAAAAGTCGATGCTCTCTTGAATCATCTTGGCCAATTGTTTTTTGGCGATTCCCTTTTCCGCTTCTTTGGCTTCCAATTCTTTTTTCAACTCTACTTTACGAGCAGCTACCGCAGCAAAAAGTCGACTTTGAATTCCTGCTGGTGATAAGGTTCTTTCGCGAGCGATGTTTTGGAGTAGAAAGGGTTGTTTGAGTAGATTCATTAATTCCAGGGAGGCAGGATGAGTACTCAATAAAGTTTCCAACTGTCGAGGATCATGGGTGCGATCTATGGCCGTTTCTATTTGATTGATTTCTCCATTTATAAATTCTTGTAAGGCCGAACCATCTTTAGCAATTTGGTCGGAAAAAGCTAAATTGAGTTCATTTTTTATGCTTTTAAATTCCGACATCATCCGGGTGGTATTGTCGGGCAACATGGCATTTAGTTCGTCTTGAAACTGTCGCAATGCATTGAGAATTTCCCGGTAAGCATTAGGGTCTGATAGCTTGTCCATCTTCTCCCTAAATTTTTTGACCTCTTCGAGAATCAAGGCCGACCTAGATTCTTCTACCAGATTTCGAACTTTCTTTTCTGAAGGTTTGATTATGGCATTGATGGCGGCTTGTAGTCGCTGGCCTACCAGAAAGATGCCTTCTTTTTCAGCATAAGCAGTTAATTCTTCTCCTAAGTTTTGTCGGGAAATGGCGACCTTATTTTGCACCAGCAATAAATCTTCATACTTCCGTCCGGCTTCCATCAGCATCTGCTCTACATTGGCTTCAAAATCAAAACGAGCAGATTCAAATACACTGGGTGTTTTTCTTTCTTCCGGTGCTTCTTCTTTGACGACTTTGGCAAACTGTGTTTCGGTAAACAAACTTTCTCCCTTAAAGAGATAAGATAGGTTTTCCAGAATCGCTTTAAAATTTTGTTGTTCCGCAGGAACTTCTATCTCTACGGTATTGGTCGTAATTTTCACTAAATGCTGCTTTCCTTTTTCTTTGACAATCAAAGAAGCATTTTGATCCAATTCAAAACCTAAATCAAATGCCCCAAATTCATACAGCAACTCCGGATGATCGCCAATAATATCAAAGGCACTAATGTTTCCTTTTTTATTTTGGACAAAAAGCACTTGTAAATTTTCATCTGCGCGCACCCAATGCGTCGGTTCTGGTAAGATGATTTTCTTAGGCCACTTGTGTGGCACGATAGATCTATGGGTATTGACCACGGTCACCTCTCTTTCGTGACTTAGCAGAATGATGATGTTTCTATCGGAGGGTAAAATCTGTAAACAATCGTTGAGCGCCGCCAATTTCAAAAGATTTCCGGTATTGTCCAACAAACTATCTATGGCCACCTCTCCCGGCGTATGGTATAATTTGTAGCGATCTGTTTCTATGACCTGATTATCCGCTTCTGCTTCAAAAAAGTCTTGAATGTCCTTGGTTCTAAAAATCAGAGACTGATCCAAAGATTCCACGTTATTGGTTCGCGTGATCAACCATTGATTCGGTGGTAAAAGTTGGCCATTGATATTTTGAGTTTCAATCATCACGGCAATACCGCTTCGCTTTTGTAAGGGAGTGATGATGATATTGTCCTGAGGAGTAATGTAGACATAACTGTTTTTGCCTTGCTGCTGAAAAAGGATCAAGGCTTCCAAAAAGGAATGGAAACTGCTGAAAGTGCTTAGCAAACCCTTTTTGACATCCTCCGTAATGCCCTTGGCTTTAAAAAATTGTAAGAGGACTCCATTACTGGTTTCAAAACCATAGCGTTCTCGTAAGCCACCGGATAAATTGCCTTCCCCAGCAAGCGAGT
This sequence comes from uncultured Saprospiraceae bacterium, assembly GCA_938015925.1. Taxonomy (GTDB): domain Bacteria; phylum Bacteroidota; class Bacteroidia; order Chitinophagales; family Saprospiraceae; genus CALLVY01. The sequence continues at coordinate 490 of CALLVY010000387.1, read as the reverse complement.
AAACTTCGGTCAATAATGATTCGAAGGCTTTTCTTTTCTTGGCATCCTGAAGACTAAAATGGCGAAGATTGGCCATCAAAGCATCTGCTCCATGCTCATCTTCTTTCTTATAAGTATCTGGTAAATAGTGATCTACATCAATCAAAGCGCCTTGTGTATCGTAAAAACTTAAATAAGGGCTTTTTTTATAAATCACGACCAGCAGGTCTTCTTTGGGGCTTTCGCCAGAAAGCAATCGCAGGTCTTCGATCGCCAGGCCTTCAATTCCAATATGGGTATCCTTTTCAAAATGATTGGGCAATTGCTGAATGGAAAATTGTTCTTTGATGGATGGCATTATATTTTATGTTTTAGTTCTTTTGTTGTAAATCTGGAAACGAATTGTAAACTCCTATTATCCAAGATTTAAAAAAATTGATCCAACCTGCTTATTGGGTATTGCCAGGTAAAATCAAAATTGTTGAATTTATTTTTTTCCCGTCACTTAGTT
>CALLVY010000386.1 GCA_938015925.1 uncultured Saprospiraceae bacterium | reverse complement strand
GATGATCTGTATTGGATCAATACCAGCGACCTTGAACCATTGGAAGGAAATAATTTCTACCGAGCAGTTGTACATTTAAAAAATGGGAAAGAGGTTCACAGTGCTATTCAATCCATTGATTTTAGCGCACCCGTCAATTTTTCCTTGTCTCCAAATCCTGCCCGCTCTCAAGTGGTATTGACGCTAGAGGAACTAAGCACGGAGCCGATCCATTGGAGGATCCAAGATGCTTATGGCCAGTTACTTTGGTCGCAAGCACTGGAAACGACAAGCGGGACTAGCTTTCAGATTGAGATCGATCATTTGGTGCCTGGCATGTATTATATGGTAGGGAAACGGCCGGGTAAGAAAATCTGGACGAAAAAATTTGTAGTCGTGCGGTAACATTGTAGGAGTATATACTTAAAATTAAGCAATAATTCTGCGAGATCAGCGAAACCGACAGAGGAGGTTCATAAGCGATAGCGAACTAGATCTGCGGGACACCAAATATTTACCTAAGTTTTTTCTTTTAAAACTAGATCATATAGATTCACTCAGAATCTAAGTATTTTATCTCAACTCCAAACTTATGCCATCCTAATTTGAATATTGAGTGATTTTTTCCGAATTTGGGGAAAATCACTCAAAATAATGGAAGCATTTCTAGATTTCTTCGAACACCTGCCAACGCTCTACAAATTGGCTTGGATAATTATTTGTCTATCAATTAGTTGGTTATTGGAAGGTGGCTTTCCACTTTTTGATTTTGATTATAAAAAATGGAAGCATGCGGGCGTCAATCTGATTTTTCTCAGCACTTCGATGATCGTCAATGTTTTATTTGGGCTCGCCACCGTAGGAATTTTTCTTTGGACGCAGCAAAATGAATTTGGTCTTTTTTATCTCTTTGATCTTCCGGTTTGGTTAGAATTATTGTTGGCCATTATGTTATTGGATTTTGTGGCACAATATGTCGCACATTATTTATTGCATCGGGTATCCTGGATGTGGAAATTCCATATCGTTCACCACAGTGATACCAAAGTGGACGCGACCACTGGTACACGGCATCATCCGGGAGACTATGTGATCAGAGAATTGTTTGCTTTGGCCGTGATCATTATTAGTGGAATGCCGGTGGCTTTTTATTTGGTGTATCGGATTACCAGTATATTCTTTACTTATTTTTCTCATGCCAATATCACTCCACCAGATTGGTTGGATCGAACGATCAATCTCGTTTTTGTGACGCCTAATATGCATAAGTTTCACCATCACTTTGAACGTCCCTGGACGGATAGTAATTTTGGAAATATCTTTTCCATCTGGGATCGAATGTTTGGAACCTTAGTCTACGATGACCCTAAGAAAATCCGCTATGGCCTGGATATTATGGATGGCGATAAAGATGAGGACGTCTTGTATCAGTTTAAAGTACCTTTTGATAAGCGTATAAAAACGGATTATTAATGAGGCATTTCTCCAAATGCAAGAGAAGAAAGCTAGGGGCCGATTGGTGGTCTCTAGCTTTTTTTAAAAAGCGGATTAAGAAGAATGACTAGGCCTCTCCTGAAAAAAAGAAAAGCCAGATTCCAAAGAACCTGACTTCCTGACAGAGCTGTTTTCAAAATTAAATTTCGCTATCTATATGGTGCATTGAGCGGGGAAAAGGTTGCCTGGGTGCTTTTTTATTTAAAAAACGGACTAGATAAAGAAAAGAAGTATCCCGTAAATAGGACGTCCAATCTGCGAGACACCCAATACTAAACCTTCATTCTGTATTTCTAACAACTGTTCAATCCAAAGAAAAATGAAAATCACTTCTTTACCAGAGGATTTAAAAATCAAGGATACGACCGCTGTTCAATTATTCGACTATCGCGTCCACGATTCCCTCTGGCGAACTAAAATCAATCTCACCCAAAATACCTTTAGTTTTTTAAGAGAAGGCACTAAACAAATCATTACGAATACAGAGTCTACGACCATCAATAATGATGAGTTTTTGATCATAAAGTCAGGAAAATGTCTGATGACAGAAACCATATCCGCTGATCACCAAGTCTACCATAGTGTTTTGCTTTTTTTTACCGATGAAATGTTGCTGGAATTTTTGGAGAAGAATAAAACGGAGGTGCGTACTTCTGGAAATCCTACGTCCTTTTTGGTTTCTTCCTACGATGACTATATCAAGCATTTTGTACAAAGTTTGGAAAGGATAAATCAAATGAATAAAGGTCTGCGGGAAAGGTTGTTGAAGTTGAAGTTTGAAGAAATAATGTCTTATTTAATGGAAAAAGAAGGGGAGGCTTTTTTAACTGCCATTCTAGAAAGACACGATAGCCAGACGGTTCGATTCAAATATGTGATAGAAAATAATAAACTCAATAAAATGAGTCTGCAAGACCTATCCTTTTTATGCAATATGAGTCTGTCTACCTTCAAGCGGACCTTTAAAAAGCATTATGAAATTACGCCCATCAAATGGTTTCAAGACCAACGACTGGAACATGCTGCCTTTTTATTGAAGACTCAAAAAAAGCGGCCAATAGAATTATTTGAAGAAGCAGGCTTTGAAACCTTGTCAAATTTTATTCAAGCTTTCAAAAAGAAATACAGCATTACCCCGAAACAATTCCAATTAGAGGAATTGGACTTTTAGCAATACTTTTTGAACCTCCCACATCTGGAATATCCTAAAGAAAGTCTGAAATTGCATTCATAATAAAGACCTTTTATTTCGTAACGTTGAAAAACTATTATCATGCAAAAATTCATTCTCCTAGCGATCCTTTTTTTCGGATTACAACTTTCTTTAAGCGCACAAGATTCCTTTACCCTGACTAGCAAGACCCTTGGCGGCCAAGCTACCAGCACCGAAGAATTCAATGGCTTTGGATGCACCGGAGACAACCAGTCTCCCCAATTATCCTGGGCCAATGCGCCAGAAGGAACCAAAAGCTTTGCGGTCACTATGTACGATCCGGATGCGCCGACTGGCAGTGGCTGGTGGCATTGGGTGGTCTTTGATATTCCTGCAAGTGTAGACGAATTAATCGCCAATGCAGGAAATGCAAAACTCAATTTAACTCCTCCGGGAGCAATCCAAAGTATGACCAATTATGGTTTTGCGGGTTATGGCGGACCTTGCCCACCGGAAGGACATGGTTTGCACCAATACATCATTACCGTACATGC
>CALLVY010000385.1 GCA_938015925.1 uncultured Saprospiraceae bacterium | reverse complement strand
TTCTCTTGCTGTTTCTTTTTCTCCTTTTCTGCTTTAGGTGTTTTCCTTTTCTTACCATTTTGAATGCTCGTCATTTCTCCTTTTGCTTTTCCATTGCGATAGCTTTGGGTATTAGAAAGCCTTCCGTTGTTATCATAGATTTTTAGCTTTCCATGTTGCTGCCCTTTCTTCCATTGAGAAACTGCTCCCAAAGTACCATTGCCTTTCCATTCTTTCCATTCTCCATTCTTCAAGCCATTTTTAAATTGACCTTGTTGGATCATTTGATTGACATCATTGGTGACTTCATAATTGCCATGCAGCAAATAGCCCGTATAACCTCCTTGCGTCTGGTGAATTTCTTTTTGATAATAGTAATGATAAAATACCTTTTTCTTTGGTTTTATATTTTTTACCTTATCTGGATAAATATAAGCGCGGATTTGATGTTGATCTTTATTGATGGCAATCCTATTTTTAAAAAGAGGCGTTTGCGCTTCTGTTATTACACAAAAAGATAGGAATAGGCCAAGTAGTATTATATTTTTTGTCATTACCTAGGAGTTTTATAGGGTATCAATTGCAAGGCTTGTACCAAAAAGTAATAATATTGTTTTCGCAAATAGTTTATCAGGAGTTTTTTGCGTAAATAGTAGAGTCTAGGCAGACTTTACCCCGCGTCCTTTAAGCACTAATTTAAATATTAATGGACCTGAGAAAAACGGTTGAAACTGTTTAATGCTATTTTCATTTATCCACCCACAACTAAAGTTGTGGGGTAATATTTTGGTGCGTTTAGCCTATATTTACAAAAATGGTTGCACAATAGACTTTATTCGAAATGATATTGTATGGCTAAAAAATTGTCTTTTTTCCGCACTCTGCTTGCTGCCCTTCCGTGGTCACGGTTCCTTCACTTTGAGTATTAGTGCGGCAGAGCCTTATGATCCTCCGTTGTCGGTTTCTGCATTTTTATCTCATAAAACCATTTTCGAATAAAGTCTAATGTCCTCGGAAAATTTGTATTTTAGTAATTTAAAATAGGAAAGAAAAATAATACAGAATAGATTGGAATCAAGTCGGAAGCTAAACTTCTGAATGAGGACTAGGTGGGAATGCGAGTGTGATGGTAAGGAAATGATGATTTTGAATTTTTTTAATGGAAGCTCAATGGTATGGATGATCCACAAACTCTTTTGTATTGGAAGAAACTAAGAAGTGCCTGGAAAGAAGATTTCATAGAAAACGTAATTCAAAAATTTAATGACAAAGCGTACTTGTTCGAACTTGGAGAACAATTAGGCTTTGATAAAAGTCGATTTGAAAAATTGTTAGAAAACTTTGAGGGGATTGAAAAAGAAAATTTAGGATCGGCTTTATATGATAGTATTTGGCGGGATACCTTCGAGAAGGTAATCGAAGTTAGTAAAGACCTCTCTTTTTCGGTGGAGGAAATACCATTGATTGGGACACTGCCAATTGGAAGAGTCAATGCAATGGCGCTTATTGTTCCTGACAATAAAAAATATATTCTTGCTTTTGCAGTTGGATTACTTCCATTGATTATTGGTATTTCTAATTACCTCGCCTCTAATTTTGAAATTGTAGAAGGAGAGGAAAATAACTTCGTTTTTAAGGAAGAGGTATATTTGGGGAAAGCAGAAGGTTTAGTGCATTTGATCATTAATTTTTGCCTGGGGAATGAGCCTGTATCACAAGATAAGCCTGTCTTAGAAAAGGAGAAACAACATGGGATCAGTAAGCAATTTAGAAAAATCATGAAGTTGTTTGTTGTTGGACATGAATTCGCTCATGTTGGACTCCAACATTTTCAGGAAGAGGAAGTATCGAACTTTAAGCTTAACGACGGGTTTTCTTACGCGGTTTCAGAAGTGAAAGACTTTGAAAAAGAATACGAAGCAGATCAAGTTGGTTTTTTAATTGCTGCAGTATCTTATCTGAAACAGGGAATTCCTTATTGGTTTTCTGCTGCTTACATCGTTGCTTTTTTTGAGTTTACTGCCTGTATAGATTCAGGGATCGAAGCTATTTTTGGTGTAAAAAGGCATAGCTTTTCGCATCCTCCCATTCAAGAAAGAATCCGGGGAGTAGAACAGGTTTTATTTCAGCTGATCGAAGAGCGTCAACAGGTGAATTATTTTGCTATAAAAAGAGAAAATGAAAAAATGTTGGTCGCATTTAAAAATCTCTTTTTTCAAAGGATTACTCAAATGAAGGAGAATAAAAAATAAAATAATTTTTAAAAACTGAACAAGCCAAAATGAACCCCTTAGAAGAACAGTTCAACAAGGTGTCCCTAAAATTATCTAATGATAGAATTGGCAGGTTTATTCCTGCAGATAGCCAGTTAGATAGCCGCTTACTTGATTTCTTAGACGAGCGATTAGTAGGAATGAGACGAACTATACAAGAAGGCTTTATCGGAGATGTCTTACCTGGAGCTAAGGAGGTCTATATAGATTATGTTGATTCCAAAGAACCGAATGCCTGGGCTCATGGTGGAGACTTTAATTGTATAGGAATCAACTATGGATTTGTGCTCAGTATTTTTGACTACTACAATACGCTGATGTGCTGTAAAGATGTTTTTTTGGAAATTGGAAAACCGGAAAACGAAGTTTATACTTTCGAAGAATTAAAAGACACTTTAAAAAATATATCGAACCAGTTTCAATTTTCCTATGAACCTCAATCCGTCGAAAGGGTAGAGATGGCTACCTTAATGGCACGAGTTGCTGTTTATTTTGTTTTGGGGCATGAACTGACCCATGTGCTCAAGCATGGTTTGTTTTTTCAGAAAAAATATCAACAAGAAGTGATCTACGAATATTATGATCCAAAGATTTTTTCTTCTAAAGATTATATTGACTTGAAAGCACTCGAATTGGATGCAGATAGGAATGGAAGTCTATTAAGTTTCTGGCTTTTAGATTTCTACTTTAAAGACGCTTCTACCCAACTCGAAGAAAGGTTTGAAGGGCCAAGCTATCTTTGGTTGACTTCGATTGTTACCCTTTTGTATCTCTTGGAAAATGCTACGAATTTTTATTATCCCAATAAAGTTTCCTCTCATCCGGTAGCTAGAATTCGTCAAATATTTTGTATCCAGTTTATACGAATCGCGGCGCCGCAGCTCGACGTGTTTTATGGCCTTGATATGAATCAAACTTTGGTAAATCACCTGGATGAATTGGAAAAATTGATCGCAAGAATAAGTATTCATTCTGATGCCTCCAGAAACTCGAAGATGGAATGGGAGTATGCTTTGCTGATCAAACATTTGGAATTTATGCAAAAGAATTATTTGGATCCTACTTAATACACTGTGTACTTAATCATCATTTGCTTATGAAAGAATATAACCCCGAAAAAAGAAAAGCATTAGAAGCCTTACTGCAAAGAGTAGAAACCAATTTTAAAATCCATGTGGAAGGTTCCATCTTGCGGAGGGGAAACAATCCTTCCTCTCAGCCGCCAGGTATTAAACAGATCGAAATTACCTATTCAGATGCCTTGTCTTTTAATGCAAGTGTAAGTAGAAATGAAGAGGGCTTTGCAAAATATAGTTTTAATAAAGGCATCATCTGGGCAATAGGAGATGTTGCGATGCAACTGTCTTGTACTCCTGCGTTTTGTGCTAATGTTCCCTTGGCACCGGAAGAGATCATCTCTATACACGAAGAGAATAATGCTTTAAGGTATATCGACTATTATTATCTACAAGAGCAAGGACAAATCGTCATCCACCCTTTTAATCAAATTACCGAAAACTCGGATCGACAACACATCGGTAATATGATCATGGGCTTTTGCACCCGGTTTTTATCTATGCATGAGCAGTCTCATTATTATCTGGGGCATTTACATTATTTGATGTCGGAAATCAATACGTCGAGTTGGAATGAAATACCAGATGGAACTTCCCGCAAGATTCCGGCTATGATTTCGCAGGCTTTAGAATTACAAGCGGACGGATTGGCAGCAGAAATGCTCTTGACCCTACCTGACAAGCAAAAGATGGAAGAATTGGAAAATCGATTAATTACTAAAAGACAGGATTGGGTTTTTTATGCTTTTATCAGTATTGCGATTGTCAACTGTCTCCTGGAAAAAGCCGATCATTTTTCTTTTTCCCAAGGAAATGAAAGCACGCATCCTTCTGCCAGAGTAAGAAACATGGTGCTGTTTGAAAAACTTCAACAGTTTGTAAGAAAAGAAATAGATACCGTTGATGAAAGAATCATTTTTCTTGAAAATTTATTTCAGGAACTATTCGTTGTATACCAGACTTTAAATTGCGAAGGCTTAGATATCGATGCTTTTAATGAATATTTTGACACTTCCGTTACGGATTGTGTTACCGATACGGCAAAGGAATTTATAAACTTGAAAGAAATACTAAGCAAGCTGTATCCTGAATTGAAACCTTTTGAAGAAATGGCGATGCGATCTATTCGCTAATATCAAGTCTTTATCTCTAATTACTAATACTTACTTTTTATGAAAAATTCACTATCGACAGATCAGGAAAAAGTTTTTTGGCACATTGTAACAGAGGACTTGATCAAGACTTTGTCATTGTCCGGGAATTTAGAAGATTGGGGGAATGAACAAAGAGTTGAGATAAATGAGGCCTTGGCAAAGGTGCTTTTTCCGCTCTGTAAAAAGGACAAGGTAATACAAGGTCATTGTAATTTTGAAAAGGATGAAATAGATAAGGGAACAATAGATATGTGGTTCACCATCCGGAAAAATATTATCAATAAGCATATTAATAAAACCCACCCTTATTCCAAACATCGATTTGCTTATTTTTTCATTGGTAAATCGGCAGATGATTATATTGAAGAAAGGAATGTTTTAAGCAGAACATTGCCTGCTAAGTCTTTTCTGTCAGGAGATGCGGTAAAAACACTGGCCCCTTTCGTTCAGGAAAGAGAGTATTTTGCGTATAAAATCGTCAAAGAATTAGAAAAATACGAAGAGGAGGATGCACAGACTTTTTTGAAGGATTTTAAGGAACTACACCAGAAATTGGTAGAATTTTTTGGAATGGAAAAGGGCATTAGTACAGGAATAAGAGTCTATGTAGATATCCATAAATTAGGAGCGTATTTTTTTACACAAACAGAAACTGGCAAAAAAATTAGTGCTGCTCAAAATATGTGGGGCGATGGTTTCTACCTGAGGGAAGATTCTCCCTTGGCGAATATCAATGGATACCTTGTTCTCACAGAGGAGGTCAATGCCAGGATTGAAGCCTTTCAAAGAATAGAGACCAAACGAGAACAAGATTACTATGATTTACTAGAGGCAATATTGAACGCCTAATTTTAAGGCTTATAACTTTAATCTATGTTTGAACAGGATGTCGTTTTTTTTGAAAGAATAAAAAAGGAAAGAATCAAACGACAGAAAATTATCAATTCTGGAAATCGTCTGCAAGAATCAAACTTGATGGGGATTTCCAAGGTGTTTGATGAATACTACTTTCTTACCAAACTTCAGCTTTATTGTGCTTATCTCAGTCATAGCAAAATCATCAACCCGGAAATGTTGGATTATAGCAGTGAGGATTTTTTACTCATACGGGAAATAATCCATTTGGTAGAAGCAAAAAAATTATGGACTCCCCAAATCCAAATTTATAATCAACTCAGAAAATTATTTGAAAAAATAGAAGAAGCTTCTCCTTCTTCGGATACTCAATATCAGAATGTTTTAGGATTGATCAATGATCACGCTGCATCGCTAACAAGTAGAGATTTGGAAGAAATCTATTCTTTCCTGGCCAACTATTGTATCCGGAGGTTGAATAAAGGAGAGAAGCATTATGGGCTAAATTATTTTTTGATCAGTATAAAATTACTAGGCTTACAATATCAAGTCAAGAAGAAAAAAAAGAAAGTTTTGCCAGGTATTGTTTTTAGAAACATGATTGTTTCTGCTCTAAAACTCAAGGAGTCTTCCGTTTTTTCGACGCTGGATGGAAAAGATTTATCCCTTAGTGGAAGCGATGCTCGTTTTGCGGATGCTTATGAATGGATTGAGGCTTTTATGAAGGTCTATGCTCCCAAATTGGACCATAAAGAACAAAAACTTTATGTTCCTTATTGTCAGGCTTTAGTGGCTTTTGATCAGCGAAAATTTGCTCGGGCCTATAAGGTTTTAAAAAACCCCTTGCGACAACGTGGCGTCTTTGTCAACATGAATATTAAGGTCCTGAACTTGAAAATAATTTATGAAATCAATGCGACTAAACCGAGTATACTTGCATTCGATGAGGTCGAAGTTGGGAAAGTTTTAGAGGCCTTTAGAGGTCTGTTGAGAGATGAAAATAAAAGGAAAAATGAATTGAATTATCAGATTGAATTTTATACGCTCTTTGAAAAATTATTTCGAAAATTATTTCGTCTGTATAACAACTATCAAGGCTTGCTCTACAATAGCCAGGATACCCGATTTGTCCAAGAAAAAAAAGAACTCAAAGACTTGATTGAAAATACACATTTCCCTTACAAAAAATGGTTTTTAGAAAAACTAGAAGAAATAAAATAAAAGAGCTGCCAATACAAGTGGCAGCTCTAATAAAATCGTACTTAGAAAACTCGATCCGTTTTTAAGGATGCCATACTACTGCATCACAAAAGTATAGAACTTGCTTTCTGCTTCTCCTTCCGTACAGTGTTCCTGTAGGAAAATAGTTACCGTAGAACAGTTGTTTGGGGTAAAATTGATGATGTCCTCTTCACCAACTAACAAATCTACTTCCCCACTGGTGAGGTACAAGATTTCATCTTGGTAAATTACAAAAGACATTACCGTTGTACCCGATCCATTATTCCTAAGGCCGATCTCCGTTGGATTCTGCAAGGAGTTCGTAGAAACACTAATGTTTTCTAAACCCGTGCATGGGATCTGCTGTTGGATACGATAAA
>CALLVY010000384.1 GCA_938015925.1 uncultured Saprospiraceae bacterium | reverse complement strand
ATCGTAATGTGCAGCCCTTCATCATCAATTTTTTGATAGCGAACGGAGCTGATCATATTGACCTTCTTCATCTTCAAACTGGATCGATGAATCCATCCCGTCGTTTTTCCTAGCTTGGCGCCCAATTTGCCCCGTGATCTTTGGAGGACAAAAATTTCTCTCGCCGAGGGTGCGGGAGCGGGAGCGACTAAGGCACCGCGGTTTTTATAATCTTTATCGACCCCCCATTCTTTTAAGAACAAGAGTAAATTTTCACTGTGTGATTCTCCATCATGGCTGAGATATTCGGCGATGTCAAATCCAATTCCTCCGGCACCAATAATGGCTACTGATTTTCCAACGGGCTTTTGTCCGGCCAAAACATCTATATAGCTCAATACTTTTGGATGATCGATTCCAGCAATATCTAATGGTCGAGGATTAACACCTGTTGCCAACACCACTTCATCAAAACCTCCATTCGTCAACTGCTCTACTTCTGCTCGGGTATTCAAATGCAGAACGACTCCAGTCAATTCTATTTGTTTTTTAAAATAGCGAAGGGTTTCATAAAATTCTTCCTTTCCAGGAATCCGTTTGGCCATATTAAATTGACCGCCAATCTCTGAAGCACTTTCATAAAGGTGTACTTCATGGCCTCTTTCTGCGGCTACGGTGGCACAAGCCAAGCCTGCGGGCCCTGCACCCACTACGGCTATTTTTTTCTTTTGCTGAGTCGGTATATAATTTAATTCCGTTTCATTACAAGCCCTGGGGTTTACCAGACAGGTGGCTGTTTTTTGAGCAAAAATATGATCGAGACAAGCTTGGTTGCAACCAATGCAAGTATTGATCTCGTCCGCTCGACTTTCCATTGCTTTTTTTACAAAATTAGAATCGGCGAGAAAAGGTCTGGCCATAGAAATCATATCGGCGTGGCCATCTGCCAAGATTTTTTCGGCGACTTCCGGGGTATTGATTCTATTGGTGGTAATCAATGGAATATTGACCACTCCTTTTAATTTTTTGGTTACCCAACTAAAACCACCGCGAGGTACCATAGTCGCAATCGTAGGAACCCTTGCTTCATGCCAACCAATACCGGTATTGATAATCGTGGCGCCTGCTTCTTCAATTTTTTTAGCTAATAATTCGACTTCCTCCCAGGTACTTCCATCGTGTACCAGGTCCAGCATCGACAATCGATAAATAATAATAAAGTCCGGCCCAACTCTTTCTCGAATACCTCTGACTATTTCAATCGGGAATCGAATCCTTTTATCATAACTTCCTCCCCAATCATCTTTTCTTTTATTGGTTTTGGAAACGATAAATTGATTGATCAGATAGCCTTCCGAACCCATTACTTCTACTCCATCATAACCCGCTTCTTGAGCATAAGCCGCACAATTGATGAAATCTTTGATGGTATTGCCAACGCCTCTGGAGGTTAATTTCCAAGGTTTGAAAGGAGAAATGGGAGATTTGAGGGAAGTTGGCGCAACGGCTAAGGGATGATAACCATAGCGCCCGGCATGCAAAATCTGCATGCATATTTTTCCACCATCTGCGTGTACAGCTTTGGTGATGATTTGATGTTTTTTGGATTCTGAGCTAGTCGACATCTTCGCAGAAAAAGGACCGACCCAGCCTGCGCGATTGGGCGCTATTCCACCTGTTACAATGAGTCCGACCTCTCCACGAGCCCTTTCGCTAAAATAAGCGGCCATTTTTTCAAAGCCATTCTTCGTTTCTTCGAGGCCGGTGTGCATGGACCCCATCAGGACTCGATTTTTCAGTTGAGTAAAACCAAGATCAAGTGGATTCAGTAAATTTGGATATAAATCAGACATAATATTATAATTGGCTTTGGGAATACTCCCAAAGCCAATTATAAGAAATTTAAACAATATATTTTTAGAAGATTCTTGAATTTAGAAGAAATAAATTCGCTTAGTCTTTTAAGGGAAGTGATCTATTTAGCGATTTTCACCATTTTCCCTGTTTCACTACCAAAAGCAGAATCTAACTGGTAATAATAAACTCCTGGAGCTGAAAATAAATGGCTTTCCAGATTGATCTCTTGTTTTCCTTTAGAAAAGGTATTTTCCTGTTCTAGTATTTTCTGGCCATTTAGTCCAAAAAGCGTCAAAGTGGCGCTTCCTGAAGCTGGAAGATAAAAGCGAATATTGGTTCCTTCCTGGAAAGGATTGGGTTGATTTTGTCGTAAATGGAAGACTTGTGGTGCTTCTTCATTTCCTAAAAATTCCAATTCAACACTTCCCGCTTGCAATTGATCATCATAAGCTTCGGCGCTCAATAAATCAGAATTCAAAGCAAAAGCATCACTCAGACGACCTGGCGTTTTGGCCTTAAATTTCAAGCGAATACTGGTCGCTTCCTGCTGGTAGCTGTTCCACAATACAGTCAAAGCACTTTGGGTTCCAGAATGGGAATAACTTCCATTATCCCAATTTTCTAATTCCAAAAACTCCAAAACATCTTCATCGTAATCTAAGGTAAATTGAAAAGCTAAAATATTAGAAATATCATCGGCATCGAGATCGACATAAACCAATTCTTCTGCTGCAAATACTTGTTCTTCTGTTTGAAAGAGTAATTGTTCTGATAAGTCTCTGTTTTGCGCATCATTGCTATCAAAACCAGGATTGGCACTACCATCAATATCACCGATTTTGATTCCGACAAAGTTAAAGAGTTCATTTTCGCTCAACATCTCTGAAATTCGATATTCTGGAAAATCTTCCCCCAGTGGGTTTTGAGGATCATTAAAAGTATAGTCAGCATCTACAAATTTCCAGGAAGTATTATTAGGAAATTCATTGTCAATAAAAAGTAGAAGTCGTTGCAAATCGATCATATCGAAAGTACTTACGGTTCCATTTCCATCCACATCAGCTGCAATATGCTGATAAGGAGAACTCAAAGCTTGTAGACCGATCAGGTGTCTCGAAATCAGTACGATATCAAGAATGCTTGTACCGTTGCGGTATCCCTCATCCAAACTTGGAGTAATTCGATAATAATTACAGCTTTCCAAATCAGCAAAATCAAATTGGCCATTGGCGCCAGTAGAGATGGTAGAACTGACATTGTAAATGTCTTTGATTTCTACATTTACATTATTGATTTCTTCATTATCCTGATTCGCAATGGTTCCACTAATATCTGCTTGTATACCTTGTGCATCACATACAGAATCATGTGGCATTGCCAAGAATACATTTTCTTGCATAATTTCAATTCCTGTATTTCTCATGATAATCATCCGCAAGGTTGCCGCTTTGATATCTGTTTTTTCTTGAGCACTCAAGTCTGGATCATTTTCAAAATAAAAACGATCTCCATCTCTCAAGGCACTAAATTGTCGGCTCATTATTTCCATAACCGTTTCTCCAAAGAGTGCATTGGGCATATGGTGTTCTGCCAACATTCCGACCCAAGGATCAATATCATTGAGATCGGTATAAGCACTTTCCAATTCAGCAGCGGTAGCTGGATCGGGATTCAATTCTAGAAAAGTCGTATAAGGTGTGAGTCCCAAATCTTCGCGTATGGTATTAAAATCTGGTAAACCTCTTTCTCTTCCTCTATTGATATTGATCGCCACTAAGTCTAAACCACCTGCACCAGGAACTCCAAATAAGAAACTTCGGACATCCTCGATTACTTTACAATCTAAGGCCTCTTCTACTTGTACCGCCATTCCTTTAAAGTAAGGATCCAAACCACCTACCGCAGGAATCACAGAAGGATTAAAGAAAGCATGTAACAAAGTGAGGTTTCCTTCCGGAATCACTTCCCCATTACTATCAAGACGCATTAGGGAAGAATTCAATAAAGTATGTCCTAATCGAAAAGCTGCTGCGGAAAATACATTAGCAACGGTACCATTGGTTGTTTCGTCATATCCTGTATAATCAGGCAAGTGAACGCCCATCGCTGGTAACCATTCATAAAAAGCGACATTTTGAATCAGTCCACCTACGATCTTCCGAGCATGTTGATAAATTTGCTCATCACTCCATCCGGGATTATTGGCAATAATTTCTTCACAAAGGCGATTGTGCTCTCGTACAAAGAGCGTATGCATCGCAATCAAAAGCGGTTGCTCATTAGCTCTATTATCACCGGCCACAAATAAACGAGAAGCAAAACCGACATCGTCTGCCATGTGTGGTGCATCCAGGTCTATTGGATCTACAAATTGGCCAGTAGTGGTATTATAAGGTAAGAGATTGCCATCAGATACTTTTAACTTTCCATCGGAGAAGGATCGGAGCCAGGTGGCGCGATCCTGATCAGAACCATAAACAGCTGAACCATCGATCCAAGAAGTAATTTCATTATTAACGTTTCGTGGATTATTTACATCCGTCCCTGTCCCAACGGCCTCTGCCGATCTAAACATCTTTATTTCTACTCCTGGAATAGCTCCACCTGGGTTAAAATCTGGATCATCAAAATCTACGGGAATATTGGTTGCTTCGGTTGGGTCACTACTTACTTCGACGGCTTCATGATCTATAAACTGACCAAAAACCCATATAAAATCACTCAATTCTAAAGCATCTCCTACGGTGACACCAGTTTGATCAAATAGAATGTTACTGAGTAATCGGGGATTAGGTCTGGCTGAACCTGCGGGCAAAGAAACCCCATCTTCATAGCCATTAGAAACCCATTTTTGCAAATCATGCTGCGCAGCACCCCAAGTTGGATTAGAGATATTATTATTCGTTCCGTCGATGGTTCGGTATTCTTGGGCTGAAAGCGAGCCCCAAGAGCAAATAGCTATAAACCAAAAAAGCAATGGTTTGTACATGGTAAGTGTTTTGTTCATGGATCAAATCGCTAGCAAAAATTTAGTGTTTTTGGATTAGCGGTTTGGGATGTTTTCGATTCGGGAGGGATATAACAGAACCAAAGATAAATATTTTCCTAAAGTAATGCAGGGGATTTGGCAATTATGATCGTTAAATTTTAGCTTTTTTCAATCAGGTAGCTATAAAGCTCCATTTTACGCACTTAAGGATAAGTCAAAAGTCAATAAAATTCTGTTAAACTAAGGCAATTGATATTATCTTTTTAACACTTATTATTTTCATTTAATATATCTTGCAGCCCAATTTTGAAAATCAGACAAAACTTAAAATCCACATTTTCAACCTTTTAGCATATATTTCCTCGTTTCATCATTACTTTTTCAAGTAAAGACCGTCTTCCTTATGTCTTAACAAATGAGCGACAAAGGATTGCAAGGCTATCCAAAAAAATTTTACTTTAAAGTTAAAAGCAAGTCTAATTATCTAATTAGCAGTCTTAAAAAACTTAAATCCCGAGATTATGAAAAAGACCATCCAGCATTTACTGACCCTAACATTATTTCTATTTTCTTTAGGCACTGGTCAGGCACAAGAGTCCAATTCGGTAAGACAACCTGGCTACTGGACTTTAGGTATCAATGCAGGTTGGGCCTATCAGCAAAGCGATGTCCCGATAGACTGGAAAGGATGGGGAGTCGGTGCGACCTTAGCCAAAAACCTTTACTACAAACCAGGGGCAATCTTTGGCTTCGATGCGCGTGGTCGTTTTTTATACGACCGCACTTATGGTCTCGACCATGCTCAATCTTCTGGCATCAATAATAACGATGCCCTCAATGGAGGTCGAGGAGATGGCATTGATTATACGGTCGAAAATGGAGGGCCAGGTTTTGTTTACCAAAACCACCGCACAGAAAAAGGGGAATTGGCTATAGAAGGCGTTTTACACTTCAATCGCCTTCGCGAAAAAACCAATATTAATTTGGCTCTTTTTGGTGGAATCGGTTTGGATATTTACAAGACCAAGATTGACCAGAGAGATTCCGATGGTTTATACAGTACTGATTATCTCGGACTCAATCCACGCGATCCCGTTTCTTTTAAAAAGTCTTTCCTAAGAGATAATATTCTCGATGGTATTTATGAAACAGATGCACAAGGTTTTGAGAATACGGCCAAGGTCAATCTTATGCCAGCGATTGGAGCAGAGTTGGGCTACCAATTTACGCCAAGGTTCTCTATGGGACTTAGCCATAAACTTACTTTTGCACAAACAGATTTATTGGATGGTCAAAAGTGGAGAAATGACAACCTTGCCAGTAGCAATAATGATCTTCACCATTACACCAATCTACATATGCGATGGATCATTGATGCAGGTATGCGTAGAAAAATGCAACCACCGATTATCCAGATGATTCGTCCGACCAATAATCCGCACAAGACACGAGAAACTTATGCGGACATAGGTGCCAAGGTTTTGCATGTCAATTCTGCAATGGACATTACCTGTACTGTAAACGGAACAAGCGTTCCTTTTAATTTCCAAAGAGAATACTTTAGCTTGTTTCACCAGAATTTGCGTCCGGGTAGAAACGAAGTCATTATCACCGCAACCAATAATGCAGGTCGAGATCAAGAACGATTGACTATTATTTACGAAGAATCTATCATTGATACTCCTCCACCGAATAGCTCTGCTACGCCAAGAGTCCGAGTGACCAATCCCCCCAACCGTAGCGTCACTACACCTAATGAATATTTTGACTTTACCGCTGAAGTAGATCACGTATCCCGTAAGCAGGAATTGACCTTAAGTATCGATGGCCGAAACTTAACTGATTTTGACTTTGATGCTTCCCGAGGTTTTGTTCGCGCCAATATCAGATTGCAAAAAGGCAGAAATTATGTGCAGTTAAAAGCCAAAACACGAGGAGGTAGTGATGAGGATGATGCCATCATTACTTACGATAAAAGAGCAGAACAAAATGATCGACGCCCAGAGGTGCGCATCACTCGCCCTAGTGGAAATCCATATCGTACTCAAAATGAAAGAGTAAGTCTCGAAGCGGATGTACAAGAAGTAAGCAACAAAGGAGACATCACCGTAAGACTTAATGGACGGGCTTTAAGAGATTTTAATTTTGATGGAAGAACGGTTCGTACCGAACTATACTTAAGAGATGGAGAAAATACCGTCGAAGTAGAAGCTTCTAATAATGCAGGTAGAGCAAGGGATAATCAAACTATTATTTTTGAAGATCGCTACACTCCACCCAACCCAGGAAGAGCACCAGTTGTTACTTTTACCAGACCATCTCAACGCAATTCTACAAGTAGCAGTCAGCGCTATGATATTAGAGCTAGTATCAAAAACGTTAACAGCAAAAACGATATTCGGTTTTATGTCAACGGAAGAAGAGTCAGTAATTTCAACTTCAATAATGAAACCTTGAGTCAAAATATTACTTTGCAAAATGGCAACAATACCATTAGCATTGAAGCGAGTAACAGTGTTGGAAATGACCAGGCAGAAGTTTATATCAACTACAGCAAAATCACTACGCCTTCAAATCCACCACAGGTAAATATCACGCGCCCCACTTCTTCTAATAGCAGCAGTGCTACGATCAACCTAGAAGCAAAGGTTTTAAACGTCACTACTAAATCAGGAATTACGCTTACCCTGAATGGAAGATCAGTTAGTAAATTTTCATTCAATACTAGTTCTAAACTGGTAACGGCTAATCTAATACTCAACAATGGTAGAAATACCATCATTGTAAAAGCGAGAAACGCAGATGGAAATGACGAAGATTCCAAAGTCATTAACTACCAAAAAGCAGGAAGTCCTCCACAGGTCAATATCACCAGACCTGTAGCGGCTACCAGCACAACGCCTAACGTAAGCCTGGAAGCAAAAGTCCTGAATGTCACTAGTAAAAGAGACATCACAATTAGCTTAAACGGAAGAACAATTACAGCTTTTGCTTTTAACACTAAAAGTAAAATCGTCAGCAGTTCTTTGGTTTTGAAAGGTGGAAAAAACACCATCGTGGTCAAAGCCAATAATACAGACGGTAGCGATCAGGATAGCAAGTCGATTACCTATACGGTTGCATCTAGCAATCCTCCTCAGGTAAGCATTACCAGACCGACGGCCCGAACGGTTAGTTCTCCTAGTCAAAGTGTACAAGCGAAGATCCTGAATGTAACAAACAAGAGTAACATTAGCCTCTTGCTCAATGGAGCAAGGATCAGCAATTTTAGTTTTAACAGCAGCACCAAAATTATGAGTGCAACCGTTACTTTAAGATCAGGAACTAATACCATCGTGGTCAAAGCGAATAATACAGATGGAAGTGATCAGGATAGCAAGTCGATTACCTATACCAAAGCGAGTAATCCACCACAGGTAGATATTACGCGACCAACAGCCAAGAGTACAGCTATTTCAACCATAACTCTACAGGCCAAAGTCTTGAATATCACAGACAAGAATAAAATCAGTGTGAGTTTAAATGGAACGAGTATCAAGACGTTCAACTTTAACACCTTAAATAAAACACTGACTACTCAAATGAAGCTTCGCCCTGGCAATAATACCATCATCGTCAAAGCGACCAATTCGGATGGTAGTGATCAGGATAGTCATATCATCAGTTACACCGTAGCCAGCAAACCGCCAACGGTAGTCATCACGAGTCCGAGGAGTAAAGCACAATTGAAAAATGCAACGAGCACGGTAAAGGCAACCATCAAAGAAGTATCTAGTAGAACGGGTGTGAAGTTTTATGTCAATGGAAAAGCCAATTCAAGCTTTACTTTTAGTGGCACTACTTTTAGCGGTACCGCAAAATTAGTCAAAGGGCAAAACACGATAAAAGTTACGGCTACTAATGGCGATGGAACCGACAATGCATCCGTTACCGTATTTTATGATCCTCCGGTCTTGCTAGCCAAGCCTGTGGTAAAATTTGTAAATCCAGCGAGGCCAAACACGAATGTCCGAGGGAAAAACTTCACGGTAAAAGTGAACGTACAAAATGTAACGGCGAAAAGTCAGATTACCTTTAAAGTCAACAACAAAGTCAGTAGTCGTTTTGCTTTTAATAGCAGTACAGGTTTGTTGACCAGTACTTTGGTATTGCAAAGTGGGTCTACCAAATTTGAAGTCATTGCGACCAATACTTCTGGAAGAGCGAGTGCCAATACTTCGGTCAACTTTGGAGGAATCATTATTAGTCCAGAAAACAAAACACCTAAACTGACTTTTGTTTCTATCAGTGAACCTACGGTTGATCCTTTTCAACCTGATACAGGAAGAAGTACTTTTGTGGCTAAGGTCTCCAACCTTACCAGTAAAAATCAGGTCACCTTTTTTGTCAACGGCGAGGCCAGCACAAACTTTACTTACAATACCAAAACCAAGACCATCAAGGCGATTGGTGTCGTCAAACGAGGCAATAATACTTTGACCATAAAAGTAAAAAATGCAAGCGGAGAAGATCAATTGAGTAAAACGATTGTTTTCTAAAAATTGATTTTTCAAAAAATCTGTAACACAAGTCCTTTGAAATAGGATTATGCAATATTTAGAAGGCTGGGGCTTAGCTCCAGCCTTTTTTTGTATTATTCCCCATAAAAGGTAAGGAGTTATACATCAATTCTTTTCCCTGTTTATGCAACTAATCAGCATCTTTACGTTCTAAAGCAGGTTCAATAGAGTTTACTCTAATCCTAAAATGTTTTAATTCAAAAAAAGCTTGATTCAACAAATCCTCTTTCTATATAGGAAACACAAGCACCTTAAAGGTCGTTTCTCCTTTGTCACTTATGCATAAATCAGTATTCCTTTTCTTTATTTCGGTTTGCTTCGCCAGTCAAGGCTTGGCGCAAAATCCCGCTTTGTCCAATTTTAGGACAAAAGTACTCCTTCCGGGTACCGAAATAGTCGAATTGGATAGTTTGCCGGTAATCGCAGGGTCATTGGAAGTTTTCAACCTATCTGACCGTACCAAGATCGGGGCTGAAAATTATTCCTTGCAAGGCAATCAGTTGCAATGGAAAAGACTAAACCTCCCTCCTCTTTCTAAAGGTCAAAAAGTAGAAGTCCGTTTTAGGGTCTTTCCATACGACTTGAGCAAGAGCTATCAACATCTGGACAGTACGAAAATCCAACCGGAAGCAGATGGAACTTATACCGACTTCAATTATACGCCTTATGATACTGGAGAAGAATTGATTAATTTTTCTGGTTTGCAATATGATGGTTCTTACACCAATGGCATTTCTTTTGGCAACAGCCAAAGCCTTGTGGTCAATTCCGCTTTCAACTTGAGTATGACGGGCACCCTTGGCGACGACATCGAAATCGCTGCGGCCATCTCTGACCAAAACAGTCCCTTGCAAGCAGAAGGAAACACCCAACAGCTTCGAGAATTTGACCGGGTATTTATTCAATTAAAAAGAAAAAACAGCAAGTTGATTGCAGGAGATTATGAGTTGGGCAGGCCCAATAGTTATTTTATGAATTATTATAAAAAACTACAAGGCGCCACTTTTAGTACGAGTACGGAATTGGGAAAAGGATTATTAAGCAATCAATTGAGTGCCGCGATTGCTCGGGGAAAATTTGCCCGAAACACTATTGTCCAACAGGAAGGAAATCAGGGGCCTTATCGACTACAAGGGAATGAAGGCGAAACCTTTATCATCATCCTATCCGGAACCGAAAAGGTTTACCTCGATGGTGTACTCCTGACTAGAGGTCAGGAAGCAGATTATGTCATCGATTATAATCGAGGCGATGTCACTTTTACCAATCGTAGATTCATCACCAAAGACAGTCGGATCATTATTGAGTTTGAATACAATGATCAAAATTATCTCCGCTCCTTAGTCGCTTTCAATACCGAATATAAAACCGAAAAACTCCGAACTTATTTCAACCTCTATTCGGAACAAGACAGCAAAACATCAGGAAGCGCTGCCGATCTCGACAGCCTCGAAAAAAGAGTACTGATTGAATCTGGTGATCTGCTCAATAAATCTGTTCCCAGTCTGGATACCATTTTAGAGTTCAGTCCTTTTCGGGTAAACTTCAAATACATTGATACTCTTTTTACTTGTGGATTAGAAACTCAAGAAAGAAAAGTTTTGGTCTATACTGCCAATCCTGATAGTGCCGTTTACACCGCTACTTTTTCTGAGGTAGGTACCGGAATGGGCAATTATATTTTGGATCAAAGTAATGCGGCCAATGGTCGGGTTTATGTCTGGGTAGCTCCTGACCCCATCACTTGCCAGGCACGCGGAGCTTTTGAACCTCAGGTTCAACTATTGGCGCCCGAGCAAAAACAGTTGTTCACCACAGGATTAGAATATCAATTGACCAAAAACTCCAAAGTAAAAACGGAGCTGGCTTTAAGCAATAAAGATCCCAATCGTTTTTCCAAACTAGATGACCAAGACGATACCGGCATTGCCGCTTTTACGAGCTATCATTTTGAAAAGAAAATCGGTAAGAAAGAACAAAAATGGTTGCTGAAAACTGATTTGAATTATGAATTTGTGCAAGATCAATTTGCAGCACTCAATCCCTATCGTCCCGCAGAATTTAATCGCGACTGGAATTTAAGAACAGTGGCCAATAATCGAACCGATACCTTAAGCGCACATCAACACTTGTTTTCCTCGAGCATTGGAATTGGGAAAGTTGGTTTGGGAAATTTGAAGTATGAGTTTGGGACTTTTTTACAAAAAAACTTATATACGGGAACTAGGCATAAAGCGAATTTAGATTTTGAAAGAAATGGCTTTAATGTTTCGGCTAACGGCAGTTTACTCAACACCCAGGAGAGCGTCACCAATAGCCGTTTTTTCCGACCCAATATCGAACTGTCTCAGGAGTTTAAAAAACTAGGAGAAATCACTTTGGGCGTTTATGGCGAAAGGGAAAAGAATGACCGTCGTGATTTGCAAACCGACTCCTTGCATGCCAATAGTTTTTATTGGGATCTGTGGCGGGTATTTTTAAAAACCAAAGAAAGCGAAAAAATAAGATTGGAACTTTCTTACGGCCAACGTTATGATTATGCGCCAAGAGCTAAGGAATTTACTCAAAACACTTTAGCAAAAGATTTACTGCTAAAAGGTTTCTGGAGACAAAATAAAATCTCCCGTCTGAACTGGACTTTTAATTATCGGCAACTCCAAATCATCGACAGTAGCCTAACGACACTTGATCCACAAGAAACTTTTCTGGGTCGCCTCGAACATAGCTTAAGGCTAAAGAAGGGGCTTCTAATTTCTTCGACCAATTATGAAATTGGTGGTGGTCAGGAACCCTTGATTGAATACCGATACCTGGAAGTACCCCGAGGAGAAGGGCTTTATTTTTGGGATCCCATAAGTTCTGATTTTAATGGCGATGGTGTTCCTCAAATCAATGAGATTCAAGAATCTCCTTTTCCCGACCAGGCCAATATTATTCGAGTTACTTTGTTTACCAATCAATTTATTCGCACCAATAATACCACCCTCAACCAAAGTATAAGAATCGAACCCAAAACCATCTGGCATCAAACCAAGGGGATCAAAAAATTTCTGAGCCACTTCTCTACCCTATCGTCCTTGCTGATTTCCAGAAAAACCAGAGAAGCAAATGGGGTCTCTCCCTGGAATCCTTTTCAGGTAAACATTCCAGATTCTGCTTTGGTCGCTTTGAATTACCAGATCAAGAATACGCTCTTTTTCAAACCCAATACCACTAAATACAATATGCAATTGGGTCAAAGCCAGATCCGCACCCGAACGGTACTCACCACCGGTTATCAGCAATTGACAATAGTCGAACAGTTTTTTAAAGCTCGCTGGAATAAAAGTCAAAAATTTGGTTCCAACCTGGAAGCGGCAATTGGTCAGCGGCAAAATGATTTTCAGTTGTTTGACCAACAAGATTATAATATTAGTTTTTTCCGATTGATCCCTTCTATTACCTTTCGATCACAGTCCAACACCTTTCGCCTTACCCTAAAATACCATTGGGAGGAAGGACAAAATCAATTGCAAAATGCCATCGACAAAGCCACTCAGCACAATTTTACCGTAGAAACTACTTATAATAAACTCGGTAAAGTGGACCTCCGTTTTCAGTTTACTTTTGCGCAGGTAAAATTTGATGGCACCACCAATACTCCGGTAGAACTGGCCCTTTTACAAGGCAAGAAAAATGGGCAAAACTATGATTGGACCATGGGTTTGAGCCGTAATATCTCTCAAAACCTTATTTTAAGTCTCAATTATAACGGTAGAAAAACCGGAACTTCAAGAATCGTCCATGTTGGTAGTATGGAGGTTGGAGCTCGTTTTTAGAGGCCAAATTCTTTATATCCCTATGAAAACAAAGGATTTTCAATCCTTAATTCCCCTCAAGCCAGTCTTAATTTTTTATTATCAATACCCGACAAAAAAGCCAAATGCTTCCCCAAATTTCTTTTGGGTAATGTATCTTTAGGCTTGAAACTGCAATCCTAGAAGAATAAAGGATGCTATGAAAGTAAAAAATTTTCTCCTCCTGAACTTAAACTGTATTTAGTATGCGAAATTTTACCCTACTCTTGCTGGCTTTATTGCTCAGCACTTTTGTATCTGCTCAAAGCAACACTGGTTTTTGGGAAAGTATTGATGAAAATCAAATACAATTATCCACAGAAAGCCAGACAGGTACGCTTCCTCAAAAATACCATACCTTCCAACTGGACCTTGATCAAATGCGAGATCAACTTTATCAAGCTCCAGCCAAAGGAAAGAAAAATTCAAAAAAAGCGGTAGCAATTGACCTACCATTGGCCACTGGACAAATGATGACTTTTCTTATCGAAGAAAAATCTCTGATGATGCCAAAACTCCAAGCCAAATACCATTATATCCGTTCTTATGTTGGAGTAGCGAAAGACAATCCAGCTTATACGATTATTGTTAATCTCAATACCCTAGGATTTTCTGCTCGTATCCGCACGCCTCAGGGCTTGATGCACATTGCACCTTATGCTACTAAGCAGGATAAATACTATACTAGCTTTTTTAGAAAAGATTATGTTGTAGATGGATATAGTAGCAAAAAATGTGGCGTAAAAGGTGGCGGAACTATTGATCCTGAAAATCCGATTAATGCAGCAGAAATTGCTCCTTACCTAGAACATACAGAGCCTTACTTGCAAGCCAAAGTAAATGGTTCGGTTACTCATAGAACTTACCGCTTGGCGATTGCCGCTCCTGCACAACATACCAATGAGGTAGGAGGACTAGCTAATGTCATGTCTAGAATTGCAGAGGCAGTCAATATTCTGAATGAAGTTTATCAAAGAGAATTGGCCGTTTCTTTTGTTTTGATTGAAGATAATGACAAACTGATTCAAACCGATGTTAGTTCGCAGCCTTATCAAAATGTTGATATCTCTAGTGACATGTTAGGTGAAAATCAGGCAGCCTTAGAGGCTATTATTGGATTAGATGCATTTGACATTGGTCATGTTTTTACGGTTGAATGTTCGGATGGAAACTTAGGAGTTGCTGCTTTTCAATCCTTGTGTAATGATGGCAACAAGGGACGAGGTGTAACTTGTAACTATAATGACAACCTCGCCTTGATGGTGGAGGAAACCATGCTACACGAAGTGGGTCACCAGTTTGGTGCTTCTCATACTTGGGATTTTTGTAATGAAGTCAATAATGATAATCGCGAACCACTGACGGCTTACGAGCCAATGAGTGGAACGACCATTATGTCTTATGCAGGAGTTTGTGGCTTTAACGTTCAACCTCGAAACGATACTTACTTCCATACCGGAACGATCATTCAGGTGAATACTTTTTTAGATGGAGCTGGCGGAAGCTGTGCAGGTACTGGATCGGTAGACAATAATTTCCCGACAGTATCTATTCCTTACACCAGTGGATTTACGATTCCTATCAACACTCCATTTGAACTGACCGCTGAAGGCTCAGATCCAGATGGCGATGATGTCCTTTATTGCTGGGATCAATTTAACAAAAATAATGAATCCACTCCATTGGGTCAGCAAATGGCCATGAGTCCATCTTTCCGTTCTTGGCCACCTACAGAAAACCCAACGAGAACTTTCCCAGCGAAACTTGACATTATATTAAACAATACTTTCAACCAAGTGGATGAAGTACTTCCAGATTATACTAGAAATCTAAAATTCCGTTGTTCCGTGAGAGATGTAGTACCAGAAGCTAGTGGAGCTGTTTGGTCTAAAGAACTATCTTTTGAAGCAACCAGTACGGCAGGACCATTTGTGGTAAACAGTCCCAACTCTTCCTCTGATAGTTGGGAAGTGGGTACTCAGGTAGAAGTAACCTGGGATGTGGCTAATACCGATGTGGCTCCAGTTAATTGTGAAATTGTAGACATCTACCTTTCTACAGATGGTGGATTTAATTTTACTCATCCTTTGGCAGTAGGTGTTCCTAATACCGGAAGTCGAATGGTCGTTGTACCAAATAGTGTAACGAATAATGCTCGCGTAAAAGTGAAAGCAGGTGATAATATTTTCTTTGATATGTCAAATGCTAATTTTAAAATCGAAGAGGCGACTACTCCAGGATTTATTTTTGATGCAGGTCCTTATTTTCAAAGAACTTGTCTTCCTGAAAACGTTGTCATCGACATGTACACCGAGTCTCTTCTCGGATACGATAGCTTACTTACTTTTACTTTAGATGGATTACCAATGGGAGCCGTTGCTACTTTTACGCCTAATCCAGCTCGGCCATCGGAAGATGTAAGTTTGGTAATCGACATGAGTACCTTTAGTAATTCAGGTACTGCGGCACTAACGATAACGGCAACCGGAGACAACCTCCCGCCTGCAACCAGAGATGCTAATATCGAATACATTGCCAATGACTTTTCTGCACTGAGCACGACTAAGCCTGCTCAAAATGCTATTGGAGTAGCAGAAGTTCCTGAATTCACCTGGACGGATGTTCCTACGGCAGATACTTATATGATTGAAATCGCAACAAGCCCTGAATTTGGCAGTACGATTGTTGAAAGCAAAGAAGGACTTACCGTTACCAATTACACACCGACGAATATTTTACAGAAATCAACCGTTTACTATTGGAGAATTACTCCAGTTAATATCTGTGGAATGGGGACCGCAACTTCTATTGCCGTTTTCCAAACAGCAACCCTTAACTGTAGCACTACTAAATCGGGCACACTAGACATTACGATCCCAGCGCAATCTAATCAATCGATTAGTTCGACAATCAACCTGGGTAGTGGTGGAAGTATCATTGATATCAATATCCCTAGGGTTCAATTGTCTTATTCTCCAATGAATGCGATAAAGATAGAATTGGAAAGCCCTTCTAATAAGAAAGTAGTATTGGCTGAAAAGAATTGTGGTGGTGCGGCAAGTATTAATTTTGGATTTGACCAAGATTCTCCCAATTCAATTGCCAGTGGCTGCCCTTCAGGCGGAGGTGTGGTAAAACCAATTGGTGACTTGAGTACACTATATGGCGATAACGCAGCAGGAGATTGGATTTTGACAGTAAGTACGGTTAATTCTGGATTTGGTACTGGTAATTTCACACAATGGGATTTGGAAATTTGTTCCAACTCAAGTGTATCTGGACCAACTCTAATCAACAATAACGCCTTGCCAGTCCTTACCGATGATTCCCAATGGATTTCAAACGGCTTTTTACGTACAACAGATCCTGATCAAAACTCATTGGAATTGATTTATACGATTGTAGAAGAACCTGTATTTGGTCACCTGGAGCATAGAGATGGCAGCCTTATCCGAGTCGGAAGTAAATTCGCTCAGGCGGATTTAGATAATAACCGCATTAAATACATACATGACGGAGTAATGACTTCAACAGATGGTTTTTACTTTGTTGTCGAAGATGGAGATGGTGGTTTTATAGGAAAGACCTTATTTTCTATAGAGATTGGAGACAATAACGCACCATTATCTACCGAAACACCATTAGATCTACAATGGGGATTATTTCCAAATCCAGCTCAAGACATCGTTAACCTTACTTTGGAACAACCTGCAGATGAAGAATTGTTCATCAAAGTGTTTAATGTACAAGGAAAAATGATGGAACAAGAGAAGATGAGCAAAGGTCAGCAGCAAATTAGACTTTCGGCTGATCAGTGGCCTATTGGGATGTACTTTATTGAAATTGGCAACGGAGCCACCATTAGTACTCAAAAAGTCATCATTCAACGTTAATTATAGTCTTAAAGACTGTCTTATGATATACGAAGCCTCTGTTTTTAAAGACAGAGGCTTTTTTTTGTCTGCCTAATACCCTTATCTTTACAGTCGACCAAGGACTCTCCCTTAATCGGGGTTCACATTAGATCATAAAAACAGGATTCGTAACATGTACAAAACAATCTCCAGCTGTTTATTCTTATTCTTTCTATCCAGTAATCTACTTACTGCGCAAAACAATTTTTGGACAGCAATATCGAAATCGTCTTTAGACAAAGAACGCCGTCAAAACCAAGAGCCGCTCCCTTCTTCCTTTGAAGCTTTTGAATTAGACCATGACCTACTTTCCAGTTATTTGGAAAATGCACCCATGGAATTTACCCCGGCGGCAAAAGAACAGGCCTTCCTTTTGGACATTCCAATGCCAAATGGAGAATTGATTAGTTTTGAAATCGTGGAGTCTCCAATCATGGATTCTCGAATAGCTGATCGTTATTCCAGTATAAAGTCTTATGCTGGAAATGCGACCGATCATTCGGCAAAAAGAATTCGATTTGTCAATACCAATTCTGGTTTTTATGGAGTCATTCGCACTCCAGAGGGTCAAATTTACCTCGATCCTTATATGAAAGGACAATTGAACCAAACCATTACTTATTTTACCAAAAACTCTACTTCCCCTGACGCTCAGGGGCCACAACTCCCTTGTGGATATGAAAATGATGCAGAGCCAATGCCTCTTCTAAATAAAACGGAATATCATCCTGTAAAATCTGCGCTCAAACGATCGGCCAATGCCGAAGTCCCTGTGGATTTGCGTGTATTCCGAATGGCTATCGGTACTACCGGAGAATGGACTAGTGCACATGCGGATAGCTCGGTTGAAACAGCTATGGATATGATGGCAGTAATTGTGGCGAGAATTAATAGTGTCTTCGAAGTAGATCTTGGAATAAGAGGGGTATTAATTGAAGATCAAGACAAGCTCATTCATACAGATGGTTCTACCGATCCTTATTCCAATGCCACTAATGGTGGAAGTTTATTGGGACAAAATACTGCGGTATTGAATGGAATTGTTGGAGCTAGTGCTTATGATTTTGGTCATGTTCTTACGGGTAATTGTAGCGATGTAGGAGGAATTGCCAATTTAGGTTCTTTCTGTAGCGACAATAGAGGAGGTGGTGTAACTTGCCATGGTTTTAATCCTCTCGCTTGGGGACCAATCAGTATTACGCTACACGAGATGGGTCACCAATTGCGTGGTCCACATACTTTTAACAACTGTAATGCAGGTGCTAGTGGTAATGGACATGAACCAGGTAGTGGAAGTACGATTTTATCTTATGGTGGTCTTTGTGGAGGTAATAATATTACGACTGTTAGAGATGATTATTATAATATCGGTACGCTGCAGTTCATGTATGACTTCTTAAACAATGGCGGTGCATCAGACTGTGGTACTCGACTTGAAACGGAAAATAATTACCCAGAAGTTGAAATCCCGATTGAAGATGATTTCTATATTCCAATCAGTACTCCTTTTGAGCTGACTGCCATTGGAAGTGATCCTGATGGAGATGATGTGATGTATACTTGGGAACAATATAATCTTGGGCCAGTCAGTCCACTTGGAGCTCCAATGGGTAATGCACCAAGTTTCCGTTCTTTTCTTCCGACTCAATCTTTACACCGATCTTTTCCTAAAATATTAGACATTCTCCTCAACACTCCAAGAAGAGAAGAAGTATTGGCTACTTATAGCAGAGACTTCAATTTTAGAATCACAGCACGTGACAATAATGCAGAAGTTGGTGGGACTACTTGGGCGGAGGTTGCTTTTAAAGCTACAGAAACAGCAGGTCCCCTAGTCGTCACTTCTCCTGAATTAGCCGACAATTTTGAAGGAGGAGAATTTGTAGAAATAACCTGGGATGTAGCCAATACTGATAAGGCACCTGTCAACTGTCAAGCAGTAGATATTATGTTCTCTAAAGATGGTGGATACAATTTTACAGATACCTTAGCCAAAAGAACATTGAATGATGGTTCTCATTTTGTATTCGTTCCTGATGTAGGAACCGCTAGCGGAAGAATCAAAATAAAAGCCAGTGAAAGTATTTTCTTCAATCTATCTAAAGGGTCTTTTAATATTACTCCTGCGAGTACTCCTGCTTATACTTTGAAAGCAGATTCTTATTTTATCGACCATTGCAATCCAAACATTGCAGTCTTTGAATTGGCCTCCAACTCTATTGCCAATTATACAGAGTCTATTGATTTAAGTCTTGCCAATGTTCCGAATAATGTAGATTTTACTTTTAGCAAGAATCCAATCCTCCCTGGAGAAAGTGCGACTTTATCGATCGACTTGACAAATTCTGATTTGGATGAATTGATTGATATCCAATTATTAAGTACTTCTGCGAGTAATACGATTACCCAGGATTTGTATATCAATATTATCAATAATGATTTTTCTGCCATCGTACCTCAGACACCTGTCAATGGAGCAGATGCAATTACAGGTCTTCCTGATTTCAGCTGGGGGAATACTCCTAATGCAGAATCTTACGATATTGAAATCTCTTATTTTGCAGATTTCTCCGACCTTATTTACAGTGAGTACAATCTCAACGATCCTAATTATGTTCCTCCAGTTATTTTTGACAAAACCTCAACGGTTTACTGGAGAGTGAGAGGAGTCAATGAATGTGGCCTTGGTAAGTGGAAATACAGTGCTTTCCAAACAGAAGCTTTTAGTTGTAATTTGTTTGAAAACAAATCTTTGGAATTGCCGATTGCCAAAGCAGTAGGATCAATCGTAGAATCTGTTTTATTTGTACCGGGTACTGGTACAATCGAAGATCTGGATTTAAATGGATTAAATCTTGACTTTTCACCAATACGTGGCATTGACCTTCAACTAAAAGGTCCTGATGGAACAACGGTGACTCTAATGTCTGGTGATTGCTTTAATACTGGGGAATTACGGGTAACGTTCAATGATGAAGCAGGAGGGCCAATCGTTTGTCCACCAAGTGCGTTCTCTCCTTACCAACCGAAAGAAGCCCTTAGTGCTTTTGATGGAAAAGACATTGGAGGAGATTGGGTTTTGAGAGTTGAAATCACAGAGTCTGGATTTATCCCAGGAAAACTTAATTCTTGGAACATAGAAAGTTGTGCAGGATTCTCGGTCAATAACCCGACCATCTTGACCAATGAAGTACTTCCTATAAAAACAGGTGTAGAAGGAACCATCAGCAAAGAGTATCTGGAAGTAACAGATTCAGACAATACCTCCACAGAACTCATCTACCACTTGGTAAGCTTACCAGAGCACGGCATCTTGTCAGCTTATGGTACAGAATTGGAACTAGGAGGAACTTTCCCGCAAGACTTCATTTATGATTTTGGACTACGGTATTTGCACAATGGAAATGATGCGGAAGAAGATAGTTTCTTATTTACCGTTACAGATGGTGCAGGAGGATTAGTGGGGGTAACTAAATTTGTTTTCGACATCAACGCTAACAATTCTGTAGGAACTTATGATCCAATCGCCAATAATCAATTTAGATTATTCCCTAATCCTGCCAATTCACTTGTTGATATTCAATTGACTCAGCCATTGACTCAGCGATCTACTTTGACCTTGTATGACATCTCTGGTCGTCAGATTGAAAATGTTGTTTTGGAAAAAGGAAATCAAGGATTACAATTGAATATTGCAGATTTTTCTGAAGGACTTTACATTGTACAATTGCGTACAAACCAACAGATCTTGAATAAGAAATTGACCATCGTTCGATAATTTTTTATCGAAATTCTTTATAAAGAAAAGCTATCGGATATTTATTATCCGGTAGCTTTTTTTATGCCATCACTACCCTACCCTTTAGATACATCCAAGCTTGGATCAATCCTCTGGCCACCATAAATAAAATCAAGGACAACCACAGCCCGTGATTTTCCCATCCGGTAAAAGCATAATAAATCAGGATAAATAAAGCAAGACTCAAAAGCATGCTATTTCGCATTGCGACAGAGGCCGTTAAACCGATAAAAATACCATCCCACAAATAACAAGGCGTCGCTAAGAGGGGAAACAAAATCATCCAAATCAAATAAGGTTTACTCGCCTCGATCAAATCGGCCTGATTGGTAAAAATTTGTAATAAAAAGGTTCCGGCAAAAACATAGGCCAAACTAAAAAGTACGCCCATTCCCATTCCCCAGAAGAAAGTCAAGCGAATGGACTTATTGAGTTTTTCTTTTTGTTTGGCACCCCAATATTTCCCAACCAAACTTTCCGA
>CALLVY010000383.1 GCA_938015925.1 uncultured Saprospiraceae bacterium | reverse complement strand
GAAAAAACCCCTTCCCGACAAAAGCCGAAAAGGAGTTATTTCAAATGGTTTTCTTATATCAGGAGAAGCGTAAGACCAGAAGGATCTTACTTCTTCATCATTTCGATTTTGTTCAACAATAGCGCCGCCTTCATTAAGAAGTCATCGCGGTTGTTATTGTATTCTTGGTGGATCAGCAATAAGCGAGCAGCATCCTGTGCAGCAGAACGCGGGGTAATTTGTCGCGCAGCGATAGGGTGGAGTCGATAATCGCGGTTATTGGATTTGAGGAAACCATAATCTTCTCTATAATTGATCACTTTCGCCAATTTATTAAGAGAGAAGAGATAATTGGTCTCCGCCGTAATGTCTTTTTGCAAATCGCTGATGCGCATGCGATAGAAATCCACCTGTGCTTTTTCACACAAAAAGATATCGCGCTTGCCATCAAAGGTGACCAATTCGCGGAACCGATACTTTTTGAACATTTTGTTCATAAAGAATTTCATTGGTCTACGGGTTGGACGCAATTTGAAGAACGCTTTGTCGAGATCCTCTTCACTGAGGTTAAACTCCTCATCGTAAGGTCTCTTGCGATGCGTACGCATATTCATGACTTCCCGGACTTTACCAATAGTATTTCCTAATTCGTTGGTTTTAGAATATACATTGACGATATCTACATCGATTTCGTTCAGCCAGGTTTCGAGAAAAATTCGGTTGGTTTGGGGCTCATAGAGGAGGAACGCAACTTCGCTAATAGCATAAAAGTTAGGATACCCCCCATAAATGTTACCGTATTTTAGTTCTAAGAATGCAATGTTTTGATCCACGGTCTAACGTTTGTAAGATTATAATAGAGATAGTATTTCAATTAAAGGACAGTGTCTGAACCCGATAATCTGAGGTTCAAGATATTAAATATAGGGCAAATTTCGCATTTATTAAGTTTCAACGTAAGCAAAGGTAATGATTACACAAATAAAAACTTCCCACTTTCGTAAATTTTCTCATCATTTGCAAAAATCTCTCCCCCATTCTTCATATTTGCGATCATATCCCAGTGAATTGAGGACTTATTTTGTCCCCCACACTGTAAATACGATTGTCCGATGGCCATGTGCACGGTGCCGCCGATTTTCTCATCAAAGAGAATATTCTTAGTGAAACGGTCAATTCCGTAATTAGTTCCAACGGCCGCCTCTCCAAATCTTCGAGTTCCTTCGATTTCAAAGATTTTATCTAAAAAGTCTTGGCCCCGCTTCGCTTCCCATTTTTCAATCAGCCCTTCTTTGACCCAAAGAGTGACGCCTTCTACTTCATTACCCATATAAACTGCCGGGTGAGAGAAATGTATTACTCCATTAACTGAATTTTCCACTGGTGAAGTATACACTTCGCCAGAAGGCATATTGGTTTGTCCGTCAGAATTGATCCAGGTTCTACCTTTTGTCGAAAATTCTATATCAATTCCTTCTCCTTTATACCGCACTTTTTCTCGACTATTGAGTACATCGACTATCTGTTGTTGAGATTTTCGGACTTCGAGCCATTTGGCGATAGGATCTTCTGCATATAGATGACAAGCATTGAAGACAAATTGTTCATATTCCTCCAAAGACATTTTTGCATTTTGTGCAGCAGCGTCTGTTGGATATTGACAAAGGTTTCTTTTTAACTCGCGAGTAGCGGTACGGCTAAAATAAGTAGTATTGAGATCTGCGGTCGCGGCACTCCGGATTTTTGCTTTGTCAGCGCTCGTTCCTTGCGACTCAAACAAGTTAAAGGGGGCTCGGATATAAAGGTAAGCTTCGTACTCTTCCATGGCCTTGCGATAGCCTGGTTTGATGTAACGGAGTTGGTCTTCATTGGCTTCTGCAAAAAATATTCGATTCTTTTCTCGAAAATCAAATTCTACCTCCATATGTCCTCCTTGTCGCAGCGTTTCCCGGTAAACTTCTTTTACCAATGGTTCTGCCAAAGTAGAGGTTCGCACATATAAGCGATCTCCTGGTTGAATTTCTAAACAATAGTTTACGAGTAAGTTAGCGTATTTCTTAAGCATTAAGGATTAGGTTTTTGTTCTAAGTAGAGAATGAAAAATAAAGTTTCCCGCAGATGTCGCAGATTTTTTACGATCGAACGTCACTCTGCGTAATCAGCGAAATCTGCGGGACACAAAATGCCAGCATTTCATCCTTTTTAATTGGTTGTTCTGTAACTAATTATTACCAAGTTTTGGCCTGATACGGATAGCGAATTTCATATTGTACTCGCACCAGTTTGGTCAGCACCTCTCGCATGCCCTTCATGTTTTCCTTGGTAAGAGCAGAAATGAAAATATTATCGTGCTCAAATTCATTCTTCAAATTTTCTTTCAATTCCGCTTCAATTTCAGTTTTAGTTTCGGCCTCTAGATAGTCATCAAAATACAATTCTCGATAACGATCAATTTTATTAAAAATCATCAAAGTCGGCTTTTCCTGTACTTCCAAATCCTGTAAGGTTTTGTTGACCGTTTTGATTTGATCTTCATATTGTGGATGAGAAATATCTACGACGTGCAAAAGGATATCGCTTTCGCGAACTTCGTCGAGGGTAGATTTAAAACTTTCGATGAGGTGGTGCGGAAGTTTTCGGATAAAACCAACCGTATCAGAGAGTAAGAAAGGCATGGTTTTAAAAACGACTTTGCGGACGGTCGTATCAAGGGTGGCAAATAATTTATTTTCTGCAAAAACCTCAGACTTACTCAATTGATTCATCAGTGTAGATTTTCCCACATTGGTATATCCCACTAATGCGACTCGAATAAGGTCCCCTCGGTTTTTTCTACGAGTTTGATTCTGTTTGTCAATTTTTTCCAATTTCTTTTTGAGAAAAGAAATCTGATCCCGTACCATCCGTCTATCTGTTTCAATTTCTTTTTCCCCTGGGCCCCGCATTCCGATACCCCCACGCTGACGTTCCAAGTGCGTCCAAAGTCCTCGCAGTCGAGGTAAAAGGTATTGCATCTGAGCCAATTCTACTTGCGTCTTAGCTTGCGCGGTTTGCGCTCTATTCGCAAAGATATCGAGGATGAGACTAGAACGATCTACAATTTTTACCTTCATCAACTCTTCCAAAATACCCGCTTGTTTACCACTCAAATCATCATCAAAAATAACCAAAGTAATATCCGGGTTGTCTTCGATGTACTGGCGGATTTCCTCCGCTTTTCCAGAACCAATAAAGGTTCTACGATCTGGGTGAGCCAGCTTTTGAGTAAAAGTCTTTTTGGTAACCGC
Source organism: uncultured Saprospiraceae bacterium (assembly GCA_938015925.1). Classification (GTDB taxonomy): domain Bacteria; phylum Bacteroidota; class Bacteroidia; order Chitinophagales; family Saprospiraceae; genus CALLVY01. The sequence continues at coordinate 2,257 of CALLVY010000383.1, read as the reverse complement.
TCCCGCCGTTCTGGCCAGAAACTCCAATTCAGAAAGATATTCCTTTACCTGCTCTTCCGTTTGAACTTCATGGATCAATCCGACAAGTATCGCATATTCTGTTTTTTTCCGTATCCCTTTCCGCTCCTTTTCTCCAAAATTCCATTCGTTCGCCATATTTTGATTTTATCAATTTTTAGTTTTAAGGAAATCCTTATTTCTCGTAAACCTAGCTTGCTAGTGCTCCAGATTCCGAGCCATTTAAGATAACAAAAAAAATCCCTCATTCGTTCCCTGTCCCAACCTGGGGCGCAGCTTGAAGTTGCACCCCAGGTCTTCGGTTGATTTTTCCTTCCATCAACGCCTCACCCAATCCGTCGGATTCAAACGCACCTTATCCCTCCACACCTCAAAGTGTACTTCTGACTTGCCACTTTTTGCATCAATAGCTACTTGGCCGAGGGCTTGCTGTATACTCACCGTTTCTCCTCTTTTGACCAAAACGTTTTCCAAGTTGGAATAGACCGTGTAATAATTGCCATGGCGCAAAATCACCATATAGTGATGACCAGGAATAAATTGGGTACCAACGACTTCTCCTTGGAAGACCGCTTTTACCGTTGCACGCTGTTGGGTTTGGATATCAATGCCATTATTGGTGATCTGTATTTTTTTGAGCGTAGGGTGGGCTTGTTTGCCAAAATAACTGGTAATGACTCCACTGGCGACAGGCCAGGACAATTGTCCTCGACTGCCCCTGAAAGCTCCGGTAAGAGCGGTGGCGCTTTTGCTAGCATTATTGCTATTGGTGTTCGGGTAACTTCTATTGGTACGAGGAGCTGGAGCTGCTGGACTTCGAACGGTATTTGGAGCAGTGCTTCTGCTTGTTGGCGCAGGACTACTGGTAGCAGCCAAGGCTTCTGGTTCTCGTGCTCTTTTCCTTTGCGCCACAATTTCATTTCGAATGGTATTTTCGATAGCGCTGTTGAGTTTTTTATGGGCTTTGCGTTTGCTCGCCAATTGGGTGCGAAGCCGACTTTCGTCTTGGCGTAGATTTTTAAGGATACTTCCTTTGACCACCATCTCTTCTTCCAGAATGATTTTTTGTTCCTGGCCGGAAGCCATTAAAAGTTCCTTGTCTTCTCTTTGGATTTCGAGTTGTTGGATCTTTTCCGAAAGAGTAGATTGCGTTCCGACAATAAGGCGCGCTTGTTTTTTTCGGTAATTGTCATATTGCTTGATGTACTGCCAACGTTTGATGGCATCATTGAAACCATCTGCAGAAAAGATAAAGAGCAATTTGCTGTTGCTCATTTTTAGGCGCTGCGCCTTGCGGGCCATCATGGCATATTCTTCTTCCAATCTTAGGATATCTTCATTGAGGGATTGGACCACTTCTGTATTCCGTTGGATGTTGTTTTCTACCAAAACGACTTCTTCTTCGAGTGTAGACAACAATGCTTCTCGTGTTTCGATTTGGCTCTTTAAAGTCACATAGCGATCCAGAGCTGCCGCTCGGCTTTTGGCTTTTTTGTTGAGCAGGGAAGAAGTGACTTTGATGTCTTCGATGAGTTTTTTTCGACGGGTTTCCAGTTCCTTGCGGTTCTGAGCATCCGCTGATGGTAGGAATAGGACGAGCAATAAAAGCAGCCCCAAAAGGTTTCGCGTAGTAGTCGCGAGAATAGCTATACCGCTGCGGATTATCGAATCCGAAGGTTTAGCGCATTTCTGTATATTTAGAAGGAATTTCAAATTGAATCTTCTTCGGGACGTTTAAGTCTATTTTTAAAAATTTTAATACCAAACCAATAGGGCCAGTATCTTTACTAGCGATGTTAAAGTTACGAAAATACGGAAAATTTCCATAGTTGGCTTCTCCTCCAAATTCTCCTTGGTCAATTCGTACTTCCCAATCCTCACGGGGGGAATCTACCTTGATCCCTTCCAGCAAATAAGTCAAACCATTGAGCGTATAAGTCGTATTGACTCCAGATTGCTCTCCCTCTAGTAAATGCTGGATTTTTTCGACTTTTGCTTCGAGTCCATCGGCCTCTACCATTACGGCATTTCCGAGGATAAGTTCCTGTAAATCTGCAAAATCGAGCGGTAAGTTAAACTGTCTTTTGAGGAAGGCCATGTCGTAAATGGCATATTCTCGCGTCAGTCGATTGAGGAAATAAATAGAATCTGGGGTGATCTGTACCCGAGCCGCCTCAATCCCCAGTTTTTTGACATTCATCCAAATGATGCTGTCTTTGCGCATGCGAATAGTCGTCGA
>CALLVY010000382.1 GCA_938015925.1 uncultured Saprospiraceae bacterium | reverse complement strand
GGCTATAATTAATCTCTTCATTCCCTCTACTTTTAATCGGACCATATTGGAATTGAAAGAATATAAAACTTGCTTCGAATATCCTCTCACGAACCCTTTTGCCCCCTACCACCTTCGACTCGAAATTCAAGGGTAGTTTTTGAAAAGTTTCAGAGATGTCGTAGTTTTAATCCTACCATCTTCGAATAGAAAGCGGAACACTTTTCTTTGAAACTTGAAAGAAAGGTCTAGGGAGAAGGTTCTCGCAACCAAGAATATAGAGCTTGGAGGTCGCTTGATGGTGAAATAGCTGGTGTGAAAATAAAAGTCCCAACCATGAAAGTCCAAATCATCTATTGTCATCCAAGTGAAAAATCCTATACGTTTGACATTTTAGAGCAGCTGAAGTCAAGTCTGGAAAAAGAGAAAATAGCATTCGAAGTTTCAGATTTGTATGCCATGAATTTTCAAAGCGATATGACGGAAGCGGAGTATGAAAGGGAAGGATTTGCAAAAACAGAAATCTCCATTCCGGAAGATGTAAAAACAGAACATCAAAAAATAGAAAAGGCGGAGGTGCTGTTGTTTGTTTATCCCGTTTGGTGGAGCGATTGTCCGGCAAAATTAAAAGGTTGGTTTGATCGGGTCTATTCCGTTGGTTATGCTTATGGAAAGAGTAAAACGAAACCGGCGGAGTGGATGAAAACTTTAAAATATGGTTTGGTCATTTGTACCGCGGGGCATCCCAATGAATTTTTAGAAGAAATTGGAATCGCCGAGAGTATGCGCAAGGTGATGATGGATGATCGACTAGGAGAGCGATTCCAAAACAAAGAAATGATCATCTTAGGAGGAACCTTGGATAAAGAAAAAGTTAGACCCCAACACGCGGAAATCATCCATACCATTGCAGGAAAAATAAAGCATTTTACGGATTAAGTGGCTTATTGGAAAAAATACCGCATCCCCGCATTCAAGTTGATTAGCGGCGCTTGCATGCGAATATCGGTCCCTGCATAATTAGAATGAAATTGCCAGTTCAATTGCGGTGAAAACGTAAAGGCCAGTCTTTCCCCAAAACGATAAGCCAAAATTGGGCTTACTCGAAATCCAAGATCAAAGCTTTTAAAAGGAGCCGCCGCACTGTTTTTATCAAAGACCAAGATTTCCGCATTTTCATCCAAAATCTTCCCCGATTGCGCAGCAGAAAAATTTAAAACCGCACCAGCACTTAAGCCATAAATAAAAGATCCTTTTCCTTGTTCAAAACCAATGGCTATCGGAATACTCCATTTTCGATACTGGTTATAATGAACCACTTCTCGATTGGACAATGCGACAATCATCGTGTCTCCATAAGCCTTTTTTAGCGTATCCTTGGTGGTCGAATTGATCCATGCTTTTAAGAGGTGATTGTCTTTTTGAACATTGATGTTTTTTTGTTCCAAATAATCGAATTTTATAAATTGCTGATGGAATTCCAAGCCACTATTTAAGAACCATCTTTTTTTCCAGACCATAGACACAGCGGCGCCAGCACTATAGCCCATTAATCCTTTTTCCGTTTCCTCTTTTAGTTTAGCTAAATCACTTGCCTCTTTAGATTGATATTGTATCCTGGTTTGATTTAATCCTCCCCATAAGCCCAATTGCCAACTTAGTTGATCTTCTTTTTGGCTTGGAGAAAATTGGCTCTTGGAAAAGGATAATTTTGGGAGCGTCGAATCAAATTCAATTGCTTGTAGCACTAGAGGACGGAGTGGGAGAGCGGGGCTCAAGTTGAACGATGGACGATTGGCGAATAGAGTAGACGGATTATTTGAATGATTAATCTCCGTTGTGGTAGGCGCTGGCGCTGCTGGTTCTTTTGTGGAGGTAGCGTGGGTCTTTTCTTTTATAGAAGTAGGGCTAGTATTTGTGGGGATGTAGATCTCCGTTAACCGACTGGTCTTAGGGTTTTTTTGGGATTCAGAAAGGACTTGTGAAGTAGCCGTTTGCGGGAATGAGGATTTTAGTAAATCTTCATTTTGGGTTTTGTTTTTACGTTCAGTTTTACTTTCGTTTTTGCTTTCGCTTGTAGTATTTGTAATATTGGTATTTACACTTGCAGTCGGATTAGCAGACGCCGTACGATTGGCAGTTTCGGCCTCTTGTTTTTGATTCGAAGATTCCAAAGAAGGGGCCACGGTTTCCTTGCTTGCTTGCGCTGTACTTTCAATTGCTTGTTCCTTTTTGTCCGCCAAATTTGTAGTGGCGGTAAAGTTTGTTTTAGCTTTGCAATAGAGGCCTGTTATTCCAGCGCCAATCAATAAAAACAAAAGCAAAGAAAGGTATTTAGTTTTAGAATTAGTATTGGTTTTTTCGTCAAGGCTTCCACTGATGTCTCCCCACAATGCTTCTGTGTCAAAATCCTCATTAGGAATTTGTTCCTCTTTAAACCATTTTTTATATTCGTCTTCAATGTTACTCATGATACTTAATTTTGCAAGAAGGAGGAAGATTTAAACTGTTCTAACCAATTAGCTTTTCCACGGAAAGTTTTTTTTAACCAATCTCTGGCTCGTGATAATCGCTTCCGTGAAAGTGCTTGGCTGATGTCCAACATGCCCGCTATTTCCTCATGGGAATATCCATCAATGATCGACATATTGAATACCTCAAAGTAGCCGTCTGGCATCTGTTTTAAAAGAAAGAAAAGATTCTCCTTGGTCAATTTATCTATAGCCGCAGGCATGATAAAAGTGCCGTGTTGATCGACTTTGAATTCCTCTCTTGGATTCCCAATCACTCGTTGATTATAGTTGAGGGAAGTATTGATGGTAATTTTGGCGGCCCAGGTTTTTATCGGCGCTTGCTCAAAATTATAACTGCTTAAACCACTAAAAATTTTGACATAGCTTTCTTGTAAAACGTCCTTAGTATAAGAAGCATCCCGAAGGTATCGCCTGGCAATGGCGCGTAGATAGGGCAGAAGCAATAAGTACAATTGCTTTTGGGCTTCTCGATCTTGAGCAATACAGGATGCTAAAAGTGATCTATCTATTGGCATTAAACGCTTTTTTGTCTAAGCATTTTTTTAATTGAAATAGTCTGACATTTTCTTAAAACAGGTAAAGAAAATGTCAGACTATTAAATCTAAGTGTTTTTTAAATTTGCACGCTAATACTAGCAGTACATCCAGTGGCATCCGTTACGGTTACCTCATAAGTTCCAGGAGCGTTTACGGTAATGGTACTGGTCACTGCTCCGGTAGACCAAAGGTATGCATAAGGACCAGTTCCTCCTGTCACTTGAGCGATTAAAGTAGGACCATTAATCAGAATCTCTACTTCGAAACCATTGCAAGGAACGTTAACAACAACAGCTGTCGTGATGGAAAGCGTACATCCATTGGCATCCGTAATGATTACCGTATAGTCTCCACTTGTGAGCGGTGTAATACTGCTGCCCGTTGCTCCATTAGACCAAAGGTAGGTATAAGGCGCTGTACCTCCAATAACGGTGACCGTCAGGGTGCCCATGTCTACATTAATAGAAGCATCAAAACTACTGCAAGGATCGGTATTCCCAACAGAAATAGAATTCCAAGCGACACAACCTTGTGCATCTGTAACGGACACCGAGTAAGTTCCATCAGCATTTGTGATAATGGAACTGCCTGTTTCCCCTGTAGACCAAAGATAGGTGTAAGGTGCCGTACCTCCAGCTAAAGTGACGGTTAATACCCCTGATGGGGTCACTGTGATTTCTGCTGCAAATCCCTGGCAAGGATTGCTACCGCCAATCGTAATCGTTTGGGTGACGACACAAGCTGCTGCATCTGTAACGGTCACC
>CALLVY010000381.1 GCA_938015925.1 uncultured Saprospiraceae bacterium | reverse complement strand
AGCATAAAAAGAAGGAGATAAAGACATTTACGCATTTAAATATTGCTTTTTGTACGTGATTATAAGTTAACTTTTGGAGTATTAAGGAAAAAATCCTGTGGAATATGCGCAAAAGATAAGGAGATTAAGTCAAAGAAACTTTGATTTAACAAGAGCTTAAGACTAAAAATATCCAAATTTATTCTTTTCTTTAGCTATTATTGTACTAATTACACCAACTCAACCTTATGTCAATCAACTTTTCCAACCTAGACCTAACGATCTTCCTAGGTTACCTGATCCTAATGATGGGATTCGGAATCTGGATCGCCAATCGCAACAAGACCGAAAATTCCAGTGATTATTTCTTAGCCAGTAAATCCCTTCCCTGGTGGGCCGTGGGTGGTTCCCTGATTGCTTCCAATATTTCTGCGGAGCAAATGATCGGTATGGCAGGCTCTGGTTTTGCTATTGGATTTGCCATTGCTTCTTATGAACTCATGGCCGCGGCAACACTCCTCGTCGTCGCCAAATTTCTTTTACCCCTCTTTTTAAAGAACAATATTTTTACCATGCCCCAATTTTTGGAGCAACGTTTTGATGGACGAGTACGAATAGGGCTCGCTATTTTTTGGGTCTTGCTTTTTGTTTTTGTCAGTATAACTTCTCTCTTTTTTCTTGGAGGTTTGGCGATTGAAAGTATCATTGGAATTCCATTGATGTATGCCGTTATTGGCCTGGCGATTTACTCTGCAACCTTTTCCATTTTTGGAGGATTGAAAGCGGTGGTCTGGACCGATTTGATACAAGTCGTCATCTTAGTTTTGGGAGGTACGGTTGCTTCCGTAATGATTCTCAATGCAGTAAGTGACGGACAAGGGGTATGGGAAGGTTTAAAAATGCTTTACGCAAAAGCACCAGAAAAATTTGATTTGATTTTTGACCAAGATGCCGTTTATACCGACATAGAAACGGGAGAAGAAAAATCGGCTTATGCATTACTACCTGGCCTGGGCGTACTTATTGGAGGAATGTGGATTGCCAATTTATATTACTGGGGATTCAACCAATACATCATCCAGCGAGCATTGGCCGCTCAAAATATAGACGAAGCGCAAAAGGGAATGGTCTTCGCTGCATTGATTAAAGTTTTTGTTCCATTTATTGTAGTCATCCCTGGGATTGCTGCTTTTGTAATGGGCGCAGACATCACCAAGGCGGATCAGGCTTATCCTTGGGTCATCAACAATTATGTTTCTACTGGATTTAAAGGAGTGGTCGTGGCGGCCTTAGTGGCAGCGATTGGATCTTCTTTGAGTTCTATGGTCAATAGTGTTTCCACCATTTATACTTTAGACATTCACACCAAACTATTTGAACCCGATGCTACGGAATCAAGAAAGGTACAAATTGGACGAATGACTGCTGCGGTAGCTTTGCTGATTGGAGTAATCATGACTCCTGCACTACAAAGCTTTGATCAGGTATTCCAATTCATTCAGGAATACACGGGCTTTATTAGTCCAGCGATTCTAGCGATTTTCCTTTTTGGTTTGTTTTGGAAAAAGACTACAACACCGGCTGCATTGGCGGGTGTCGTCTTGGCCATTCCATTGTCGCTTGTACTCAAATGGGGAATTGGAGATATGGCCTTTATCCACCGAATGGGGATTAGCTTTTTGCTGCTTTCTGCTATTATTATTGGAATATCTTTAGTGACCGGGAGTGGAGAAGATCATGAGAAAGCGATTGAAACGCCTAAGGAATTATTTAGCACCAGTACGGTCTTTAATTTGGGGAGTGTGATTGTGATTGGTTTATTGGCTGCGATTTATGGGATGTTCTGGTAGGACTTAAGCCATTGTTTTTAGCTTGTATAACATGAGTCATCCCGAATTTTATAAAATCCATTTTATCTAAAAAATTCCATGTAGATGAGCTGGCTTTGGATATAACACCATTGATTCTTCAGCTAAAAGGTCCTTTCATTTTTTGCAATTGCCCAAAAAAGGTAAAACATACCGACGGGATATGTTTTGAAAACGCTAGACAAGATAAACTCCCTCCGGTCAAACAGTATCTTGTCTGGCCTCCCACTCCTTTTTTCGCGAAATCAAACGTAAAAATCCCGAATTTTCGACTATCGAAAATTCGGGATGACTCATGTTTGTTTACTTTTCTATTTCAAATACATCAAAAGAGACCTGCTCTTTTTTAACTATATACACCTCTTTTAGAAGTCCTTTTATATGGCTACTTATTTCTTCTTTATCGGTTCCAAGATCTTTCTGATAAGTTGGGATTTCATTTAAAAGATGAGAATTAAATTCCTGATAATATCTTGATTCCTTAAATCGTAAAATTTCCTCCCTTTGCTCTGCAAAACTTTGATCAAAGGATAAGTCCAATCCAAATCCATTTTCCTTAGTTTGTTGTTTTTCCAAAAGCTTATTACTTATTATTTGAAAAACAATTTGGTTTTCTGCTACAATGTCGATTCCAATTTTTTTACCTTTTTCGATAAACTCTGATTCTGCTTTTTCCAAGGCTTTCAATAAAAGTATTTCAAAGGGTTCTTTATTCTTTTTCTTTTTTTGACTTTTAGGATTATGGTAAATTCGTTCCATCAACTCAATCAACATTTCTTCGCCAATTCCATCCTTCTGATCCTTTGTTAAAGGATGATTTTGTTCAATGACTGTTACCACCGTTTTATCAACACTAGTATACAGATCAACTTGAACTTTCAAGTTCTTTGATGCTTGATAAAGGGGCAATTCACTTTCCAACGTTCCCAATAAAAAAGGAACCTTTCCTCCTTTTTCTACAATTGCTGCTTGCTTAAGAAATTCTTCTTTTTCTATCTTCACCCATACTTCCCAGGAGAGCCATTCGGATGCTTTTTTCAGCTCTATAAAAATGATTCCATTTATAAAAACATTTTCTCTATCAACAATTACTAAACTCCCATCTCTTATAATTCGTTTTGCTTTATCCTCTTCTGACATATTAGATATCAAATCAGGTTCAGGACAAATCATACTAAAAAAGACATCATGCTTTTTATTGCAAATTTTGCAGTTATAAAAATCCATTTATGATACTTTAAGAAAGGTGATATCTGGAAGGTATCACCTTTCTTTGTTTAAAAAAAACCTTCCAAACTCAGCGCCACCCCATCGTCTAAATTACTTTTCGTAATTTTATCAGCCACTGCTTTGACCTCTGCTTTTGCATTGTCCACCGCGACGCCCATCCCTACGCCGCGAATCAAATCCACATCATTATAATTGTCTCCAAAAGCAATGACCTCCGACAGATCAATCGCATATTTTTTATCCAACAAAAAAGACAAGGCCGATAGTTTTGAAATATCCTTACTGGCGATTTCCAGATAAGTAGATTTAGAGCGGTAGCAATGTAAGTCTTTAGAAAAATACATGCCCAACCAATTGGCCAATAATTGAATTTCGCCTTCTGGCCCCATGCACATGATTTTATGCGGACCGCTTCCTTTGGCTTTCCATTTGCTACAAACCTCGCTTAGATCCGCTACTTCGGGATCTACTTTGGTATTGTGTTGTTCGCGCTTGGCCCAATAATCCATGGCCGGAACATACCATTCATCGGCTTGGTAAAGGCTTACATGAATAGTGGATGCTTTGACAAATTGTAAAATCCTTTCTGTGATTGCTAAATCAATTTCAATAGACAATTGCACCTCTGGAATACCTTCTTCATAAGTCAGAATCAAACCGCCATTGTAAGCAATCAATGGATGCGAAGCAATCGCCAAATCCTCTTGCAAATGTTTCATTGCTTTGGGCATCCGCGACGAAATCAAAACAACGGGAACGTCTTCTTTTATCTTGCGAATGACCGCTATGGTCTTTTCAGAAAGCACTCTTTCTTTATTCAATAAGGTACCGTCGATATCGCTACAGATCAATTTGTAATTCATATTTTTTCTCCTAAAATTTTCTCAATCATTTGGCGTCCAGTCATTTTGGATCGTCCAGTTCTTAAACCACAATTCTCCTTTTTGGGAGGGATTAAAAGCGACTAAAGAAATCGCTTTATCTTCTGAGTCGAATTTTTCAACAGGAATATCATAAACTATTCCGCCACGGTATTTCGTTCCACCATTTGTACTAAAGAAGAAAACCCATCCTTTGGGGTTTCGATAATAGTGAAGGGATAATTTTATAGCTTCTTGCAATTGTTTGCTATCCTTTTTTCTATCCTTTATTTTCACTTTTCCTTCGCTCAAAGCATCGAAGTTTCCATCAGTGACCAATACCCTGCCCTTGCCATTTAAGCCGATAAAGATTTGCTCTTTTTCTGGAAGGTCTTTCTCTCCAATTTGGAATCCAAATTTTGCATCATCCGCAATTGCAGCAAAGTCTCCTGGAAGTTCCACACTCATCGTTACATACCCCTTCTTTTTATCTTCACTAGGAATTTTTTCGGTAAACAAAGTGACCTTTTCTTTTTTAGGAGATTGATTATTAAAAAACAATTGGCCTTCTTTCTTTTCCCAAAATTCAGGTTTAAAATCATGGAAGGTTTCTGCCAATTCCCAATCGGTTCCAGATATTTTCAATACCGCTGCCGGAGCACTTGGTTGGTTCAAAAAATAAATACCAAGCACAAAGAGATAAAGCATGGGAATCGCCGCGATTCCGAATAATACATTTTTAAAAATTTTCATAAGCAAAACATTTATAGCCATTATTTATTTTGCAACTCATATAAAACAGAAACGCTATAAGCTTAAATTCATTGCGGTCCTAACGCCTTTTCCGAATCAATCCTTCTTGTACAACTGATGCAACTAGCGTACCATCCCGCTTAAAAACATTTCCTCGAGAAAAGCCTCTCGAATTAGAAGCACTTGGACTGTCCAAAGCATAGAGTAACCACTCATCCATTCTAAAGGCTTGGTGAAACCACATCGCATGATCCAAACTAGCCAATTGAAGTGCCCCCAAACCTTTGATTTGATCTCGATGCGGGAGCAAGGAAGTTACCAACAAATTACTATCTGAAGCATAAGCCAACACTGCGCGATGACAACTTTGATCATCCGGCAATTTACCTTTGGCTTTCATCAAAACATGGCGTACTGGCAATTTCTGATCCGTTGCATTTGGCACTTTTTCTCCATAAGCAAAATATTCTACAGGCCGCAATTCCACTGGTCGGTTTTGCCGATATATTTTAAACGCATCTGGCCATTCTTCTTCTTTGGATTCCGCCAAATCCACATCGCTCAGCAATCCTTCGGGTGGAGCAACATCGGGCATCAAAAATTGATGTTCAAAACCTTCTTGCTCTACTTGAAAGGAGGCAGACATATTGAAAATAGGACGGCCTTTTTGAATGGCGACTACCCTTCTGGTGGTAAAACTTCCACCGTCGCGAATCCGATCTACTTCGTATACAATTGGCAAATTGATATCTCCTTTCAAGATAAAATAACCATGCATAGAATGCACTTGGCGATCTTTAGGAACGGTTTGGATCGCTGCATATAGTGCCTGTGCCAGTACTTGTCCGCCAAAGACTGCCCCCCAAGGGGTTTTATAAGTACTTCCGCGAAAAATATTCTCTTCGATCTTCTCTAATTCGAGCAGGTTTAATAATTGCTTAATGTCATTCATTGATTCGCAGTCTTTATCTAGAACTTATTTATTGTTGCGCAAAGGTATAAAAAGAAAGGCTTATGCAAAGAGTGAAACCAGTTCAGATAATTCTTTAATGATCGCGGTAGATTCATAGCCGAAAGGATCTAAGATCGCAGCTGGATTCGGTCGTACCCAAGCGGTTTTTAATCCAAACGCACGAGCACCGATGATATCAAAGGCATTGGAAGAAACCAGCCAAATTTGGTCTTGGTCTGCCTTGGCTTTTTGGGCTAAGAGCTGATAGACTTCTGGTGCAGGTTTGAATGTTCGCACTTCGTCTACACTGATCACCTGATCGAAATAGTTTACAATTTCTGCATGTTCAAAAAGAGCAATTAAATCTCGATGAGCGCCATTGGAAAAAGCGACAATTTCCAAACCTTGGTCTTTTAAGCTTTGTAAAACTTCGGGCACTTGTGGGTAAGCGGGCAATTGCCGATAGGCTTCCAACAAACGTTTTTTATTCGCTTCGCTCAATTGCGTTTGCAAAACGGCATCGCTGTATTCTAAGGCCATTTTGGTACAATGGGTGAAATACTGAAATTCTTTCATGGCGGCTTGTCGGAAGGAATATTCCAGTTGCTTTTCTCGCCAGAGTTGGTTAAAAGCGGGGGCTTTTGCTCCGAGTATTTCTTGTAGGAGTTGTCCTATGGCATAGGGCTTGATTAGGGTTCCGTAGATGTCGAAGGCGATGGTGGTCATGTTATTTTTGAGTTCTTTTATCTTAGGAAAAAACTGGGTAAGATTAGCTGTGGGTGAAGATAGGAGCTATCTGGAAGGTAGCTCCTATCTTGTATGTGATCACTTACTTCTCTTTCTGCAAAACTAGTTTTCTTCTCGTGCGAATAGCGTGCATGGCCGTTTTTAAACTCTCTAAATTATGTGCAGGAGCGAAGACGTCGACATAAGGCAAAGCCGTTTGCATGCCCGTGACGTCTGGGGAATAATTGGGATTTCCGGCCAAGGGATTTAGCCAGATTACTTTTTTAGAAGACTTATAAATTTGTCGCATGGCGGAACGCAGAATTTCCGGTTCTCCGGTATCCCAGCCATCGCTCAAAATGAGTACGACGGTTTTTTTGTCGAGCAAATGCCATTGGTGTTCGGTGACAAATCTTTGCAGGCAGTTTCCTATTTGAGTTCCGCCCGACCATTGGGGGACTCGGTCTGCTATGATTTCGAAAGCTCTATTAAACTCATGGGCATCGAGTACTTCGGTAACCTGATGTAAAACCGTGCTAAAAACAAAGGTGTCAATCTTATCATAAGCATTTTGAAAAGCATAGATCAGGTACATAAAAAAACGACTGTATAGGTCCATAGATTTGCTGACATCGCAAAGCAAAACCAAACGCAATTTTTTGTCCTTTTTTTCGCTAAACATAAACTTTTGTAGTTCGCCACCTCTGCGCATATTGGCGCGGAAAGTTCGCTTGAGGTCAATGCTTTTTTTCCTTTTAGAATTTTTCTTTAGTCGGCTTTTTTGATGCGCAAGTTTACGGGCCATCTTCTGCAACATAGTCATCACTAAGCGCAGTTCCTCTTCGTTCATATTGCCAAAATCTTTCTTCGCCAATACTTCCCCACTACTATAAGACGACAATTCGGTTTGCTCGGTGGTCTCTTTTCCATACAACCAATCTTTCAAAGCTTGTACGGTCGGTTGTTTGGGATTCGCTTTGCTTTTTTTCTTGTTCTTTTTTTCGGGTACTTCTTTATTTTTGGAATCTACCGCTCTTTTGAGCTCTTCCCAAAAATCCATATAGAGTCGATCAAAGTGATCGTATTGGAATTTATTTTTGACCAAAACTGCTCCGAGGGCATTTCTAAAAAGATATTCTTCTCCAAAAGGAAAACTAGCTAAGGCCTCCAAAGCATCTACTTCTTCAGCGGGGCCAATCAAGAAACCTTGTTCTCGCAGGGCTCGACAAAAGCGGAGGACATTTGCAGAGAGCGTGGTCAGTCGTTTTTCCATGATTAGTCCACTTTAGAAATAATTCCGGTGCGTTCGAAAAGTTCGGAAAGCGATAGCTGGGTTTGTCGAATGTCTTGCCAGTCTTTGAGAATGACGCCAAGGGTGTCTTCCACCATTTTTTTATCGAGGTGACTGAGGTGCATACTTGCCAGGGCGGCAGCCCAATCCAGAGTTTCGGCGATGCCTGGTGTTTTTTCTAATTTCAGTTGACGGAGTTCTTTCATAAAGGAACAAATTTGTATGCTCAATTGATCGTCAATATCTGGAATCTTTGTTTTTACGATGGCCAATTCTTTATTAAAATCCGGATAATCAATCCACAGATAAAGACAACGTCGTCGTAAGGCTTCGGAAAGTTCTCTTGTCCGATTTCCGGTGAGGATCACCTGTGGATGACTGGTGGCTTTGATGGTTCCTATTTCTGGGATGGTGATTTGCCAGTCGGATAAAACTTCCAATAAAAAACTCTCGAACTCTTCATCGGCCCGGTCGATTTCATCAATCAATAATACTGGATCTTTGGGATGTGTGATGGCTTGGAGAACGGGACGTTTGAGTAGGAATTTTTCTGCAAAAATTTGTTGTTCTAGTTCAACACTTGACTGTTGGCTTTGTTCCGCCATTTTGAGATACAGCAATTGGTGTTGGTAATTCCATTCGTATAAGGCATGAGTCGAGTCGAGGCCTTCGTAGCATTGGAGACGGATCAGGTCTGTATTTAGTGCCTTTGCCATTACTTTGGCGATCTCCGTTTTTCCTACTCCAGCCGGTCCTTCGACCAACAAAGGTTTGCCCAATTTCCTGGATAGAAAAATGGACATGGCGATTTTTTCATCCGCTATATACCCTTGGGTTTGTAGCAATTGTTGGACTTCCTCCAATTCGAGATTCTTCATCGGCTCTTTGATCTTAATAAACTATCAAATAATAAATCTCAATTTAGGAGAGAGATTTATAAACCTTGAATATAAGGGATAAGCAGGAAGAATTATAACATTTCTTAGATCGGATCAGCTTTTTTGAATACTAAAATTAAAACGGGTAAAGTTCCCGTATTCAGAATCGATAGAAATGGTACCAAAATGTTGTTCTACAATTTTTTTACAAAGCGACAAACCGATTCCAGAACCTTCAAATTCATTGGGACCATGAAGCTTTCTAAAAAGCATAAAGATTTTACTGTGAAATTCTGGTTTTATTCCGATGCCATTATCACTGATGGAGAAATGCCAAAATTGGGTATCCTCTTTACAGCTGATGGTAATAATCGGATCGACCTCTGGCTTTTTGAATTTAATGGCGTTGGCGATAATGTTTTGGAAAAGTTGCCTCATCTTAGTATTGTCGGCATAGATGGTTTTGGGAATATCTACTAGATTTATTTTGGCTTTGTTTTCCTCAATATTAACCCCCAATTCGTGGACGATCATCTCGAGCAAATTGTGCATGTTGATCAATTCAAGTTGATGATCTTCTGTATTAACCTTGGAATAGGTCAATAAATCTTCTACTAGCTTTGACATATTCTCTGCCCCCTTATTGATAAAATCCAGAAACTCTAATTCTGAATCATCTAGCTTACTCGCCGCTTTTCTTCTCAACAATTTAGAAAAGCTACCAATGGTTCGAATTGGCGCTTTTAAATCATGGGAAGCGATGTAGGCAAAATTTTCTAACTCCAAATTACTCTCGATGTATTTTTGCAGGTCCTCATTTTTTTGATTGAGTTCCGTTATGTTTTTTTGGATAATGGCTTCCTGTTTTTGTTGCTCCGTAATATCTCTAAAAATAGAGGCGGTTAGGTGGCTATTGGGCTTTGGAAGGGTAAACATGTTTATTTCTGCTACGATGGTAGTGCCATCTGGTTTTAAAGCATTGATGGTAAATTTGGTACGCCCGTCCAAAAGTACTTCATCTCTTTTTTGTCTGATTAGATTCTGGGAAGACATGCCATTAGGTTGGAGTTCAGGAAAAAAGCCGTAGGGAAAATCTGCTAAAATTTTAGCACGGGAAACGCCAAAGGTATCTGCTAATCTTTTATTGCAATGCTTAGCGGCTTTTTCTTTAAGATCATAAATAAAAATACCATCAAATGCATTTTCGAATAGAGAGCGATATTGATCCTCTGTTTGTACCAAGGCCGCTTCCGCTTCTCTGATTGGCGTCAGGTTACTCATGGTTACAATGAGTTCTTCTTCTAGGTTTTTTTTCTCGTTAAGGGGAGCAAAGGTAATCAGGACATCTAATATGGATTTATCTTTTCTAAGCAGGCGATGTGGAATTTGCCGAGGTTCCCTTGGGTTCTTCAACATTTCATCAAATCTTCTTTTCGCTTTTGCATAATCGTCCGGGTGAATGATATCTATAGGTTTCATCCCAATCAATTCTTCTCCCGTGTAACCCAACAAATTCGCCATCTCAGGATTGACACTTGCAAACTTTCCATTTTTCTCCGTTGCAATCCCTACTTTCACTTTTTCGAAAAAAGATCGATACTTTGCTTCGCTTGCGGCCAAAGCTTTTCGAGATCCTTCCTCTTTCTCCATCGTTACCCAGTACAGGGATACTATCGAAAATATTTTATGAATAAATAAAAAAGCGAAGATGGACATTCCTGTTCTAAATTTCACTAAATGTCCTGCTCCCATATTCACCAAATCGAAAGTCCAAATTTCCCAACCTAAAAAGACCATAAATATACCCATGTAGGCTAAAAACATCGCTACCGATAACTTCTTGCGATCTGGAAAATAAATAAATCCATTAAGGGCAAAGGCTGTAAAAAAAAGAGAAGTCATAAAACCTTCGGATATCAATACGGCATATACTAAAAAAGAAAAACCGATGATCTGCGATAAAAAGACCGATAGTTCATGTTTTTCCTTGGCCATCAAAAATACAAACAAAGAACAAACAGCAGCAAAGGAAATAAGTAATACAGAGATATCTAGTGTTGCATAACCTGTAATTCTTAAGCTGATCTCTGCAAATAAGGCAGCAAATACACTTAGTCCAATGTCCAAATTGAATAATTGTTTCCCCCTTTTCTTGAGCAAGGTATCTTCTTCCAACACTCCAAAGTTCAAAGTTTTCATTACAATATTCATCCAATTGTAGATTTATTTTTTTTGAATACCAAAAAAGAGAGGGATAAAAAGAAGAAGGGCTGAGTAGACTTACTACAAAATAAATGCCACAAGCATCCTTTTGTTAGTTACTTGGGTTTTGTAATTAATAAACAAAGTTAGAACCTCTCTATTTTTTATCAATATCCCTTATGAGTAGGGTCTTAAAAGTAAAATTTGGGCGCTAAGGGCGTTATATTAAGCATTGTAGTCTTTTATATTACGAGGGTTTAGTCCTTTTGTTGCTTCGGTCAAATGGCATCAAAGTAAGCTTGCTGTTGTGGGAAAATCTAACAAAACAAAGACTCCGCAATTCAATTGTTATTTACACGCAATTCTAGTAAATAGGACTAAAAAATCCTTTCTGGCTCTGTAAATCGTGGGAATCTGCGAAAAAATAATATTTTGTCTATTAGATTAAACAATTTAACCATTTTAAGTAAATGCTTGGAATATAACCACCTTACTATATGAAAAAGGTAATACTCACTGGGGCAACTGGAATGATTGGAAAATATATTTTACAACATTGTCTAAAATCGAAAGACATCCAGGAAGTAATTTCGATCACTCGTCGCAACTCTGGCATCGTCCATGAAAAACTGACGGAGGTAAAACCATCTTCTTTTCTCGACTATACCGGTTTGGAAGATCATTTTAAAAACATAAGTAGTGCTTACTTCTGCATTGGGGTTTATACCGGAGCAGTGCCGGATGCTCAGTTTAAGGAGATCACAGTCGATTATACCATCGCTTTTGCGGATCAACTAAAACGCCATAGCCCGCAGGCAAACTTTTGTTTCCTCAGCGGAGCGGGTGCCGATCAAAGCGAAAAGAGTAGAACTTCTTTTGCGCGTTATAAGGGCATGGCAGAAAATCATTTGATCGGCCTGAACTTTGGTCAACTTCATATTTTCAGACCTGGCTATATTTATCCCGTTGAAAATCGAAAAGAACCCAATATGGTCTATCGACTTTCCAGAAGCCTTTATCCGGTCATTAAATTGATGGGAAATAAATACAGTATTAAATCTACGGAGTTGAGCGCCGCGATGTTTAAGACGGGGATGAAAGCTGCGGATAAACGTATTTTGGAAAATCAGGATATTTTGAATTTGTTGTAGGTTAATCGCATCAAAATATTAACCCACAACTTTAGTTGTGGGTGGATAAGTAAAAGTAGCATCTAAGGGTTGTTCCAAAGACCAATTCTATCTCCCACAACCAAAGTTGTGGGTTGAAAGAGAGCTCAGTCATTTTGATGCGTTCAACCCAAATTTGTTGGTTTGATGAAAAAACGACTTTGCTCTTTTGGTGGCAAAAAAATTAAATCGTCTATTCGACTTTATTCTATTTTCAAAAAGAGGCTAGCAAATTAATTGGGCACACAAAAATAAGGGAGTGAATATCACTCCCTTATCATATTTAGTACATTAAGTCAAGCACACTAGAATCTAGTTAATCTTTATCAATTTCTTCACCATCGTATTGTGCGCATCCGAATAGCGAAGGAAATAAATTCCAGTATTCCATTCCCCTAAGTCCAGCAAGAGATTATGCTCCCCATTCCATTGGAAAGGCTGCTGAAGCAAAAGTCTTCCTGAAGCATCTAACAAATGAAGAACTCCAGAACGATCGAATGCCGGGGCATCCAACTTCACCGAAACCATTTCGGTAAACGGATTAGGAGAAACCTCGAAGGCTAATTCTTTTCCTTGGAAATCGCTGACCTGGTTAAACCTTTCTGCTGCACTGGAACAGGAAATCACATCTGACAAGTTAACACTGATACTCGGAGAATTCCCATCGTATCCGTCACTCAATAGTACGGTAATATTTTGAACAACTCCAGCAATATTAATCGCTACAGAGTTTTGATTGGCTCCACTATAAGGCCCCAAAGTAATCACCGTTCCACTACCGTCTGTGTATTCTACATTCACAATGTCGATGAATCGCGAGCCAGGATTTCCGTTTGGCCTAGAACCCAATCCAGAGATCGTAAAGGCAGGGTCTTCTACTCCGGATAGACTTAAACTCACACTACTACTTCCTGTCCCTGAATGCGTCAGCGTACTTGGAGAAAAAGGATTCACCACCGTGCTACAATTATCACAACCATCTGGAATACCATCTCCATCCGCATCTAAATTGTCATCGAAACCTGGGCAGGCATCTACCGCATCACATACACCGTCACCATCAGAATCGGCACAAGGTGTCCCACAGTAAATAACGGTTCCAAGATTGACACTCATATTGGCATTGGTATTTCCATCATAGCCATCTGTCAGAGATACTGTAACGGATTGTACGACGCCCGTTATGCTAATGGCCGCAGAGCTTTGGTTGGCAGCACTATAACTACCTTCCGTAATCGTAGTCCCCGAACCATTTACATAAGTGACCGTGACTAAATCAATAAACCTTCCAGTGGATTTTCCATTCAATCTTTGATTCAAACCAGTAATCGTAAAGGAAACATCCTGAGAAAGATCTGTAAATACTAAAGTAGTAGAGCTAGATCCTCCTCCAGTATGAGTCAAAGGATCTTGAGGAAAGACGGTGCTTTGATTTACGCAATTATTATCACAGCCATCGGGAATGCCATTATTATTGGTGTCGATCAAATCATCGAAACCTGGGCATAAATCATTGGCATCACAAACGGTATCGTTATCAGAATCCTGGAAGGTTCCGGCACAGGCACAATTTGCATCATAGGTATCATTAGTTGTACAAACATCTCCATCATCACAGCTGGTTCCGATTAGTGCATCGTCTATACCTGGGCATTGGTCAAAGGCATCACACACCCCATCGTTATCGGTATCATGGAAGGTTCCGGTACAAGCACAATTCGAATCATAAATATCATTAATCGTACAAATATCTCCATCATCACAACTTGTTCCGATAAGTGCATCATCTGTACCTGGGCATTGATCGTTGGCATCACAAACGCCATCACTATCGGTATCCTGGAAGGTTCCGGCACAAGCACAATTCGCATCGTAAATATCATTAATGGTACAAACATCGCCGTCGTCACAAGAGCCTCCTACGGAGCAGGTACCAGCAGTGACACTGATGTCATCAAAAGCAAAACCATCCGTAGCAATGGTAAAGTTGTCGTATTGTTGGAATTTGACCACAAAATTATTGGTCAGACTAAGGCCGTTTGCTGCGGCAAGTTGAGAAACATCCAATAGGACTTGTGTATAAGCGGTTGACCCGCCAATCAAGTCATAAACTTTGACATAAGTAACTCCGCCATCATCAGAGAAAAACACCCCATCTTCTACATTATCTTCGTCAGAAAATTCTTTCCACCAAAAGGAAAGTTCCACATTAGTTTCTCCAGCCAATTGCAATCCTAAGTTTGCTTCATTGGTATTATAAACCCCATCCACGTTTACATCTAAGGTCAAATGATAGGAGCCCGTTCGTGGAGCATTAAGCGTAGTGACTTGAATCCGACCTTCTATAACCGAGGAGTTGGCACACCAAAAAGCGTCCAGAGTTCCACTTTCAAAACTAGTACTATAGGGAATTGGAGTATAGGCTTGGGTACAAGGTTGTCGTTCTTGATTTATGGTATAATAGATGGTGAAAGAACCATCGCAAGTGACTTCTATCGTTGCGGTCCGTGGAAGAGCATCTGTATTTTCGGATACGGAAAAATTAACAGTTCCATTACCTGATACCGATCCCGTTGGCGAGTTGATGGTAATCCAGGAAGCGGTAGTGGAGGCATCCCAGTTGCCGAGTCCGTTGCTCAGTACATCAAAGCTTAGATTATTTGCAGCGGCAAAACCTAGATCCACACTACTCCCACTTGCAAAAGATAAACTACAATCGGTACCACCACAACTAACGGGTAAGCTGAAAGACTCTACCCCATCGGTCACACTTCCGGTACTTCCTTGATCGGCATTGATTCCCAATCCTCTTTTTGCAAATGCTTCCCAAATAAAACATTCATTGGCTCCGCCATACAAGGCGACATCTGCCGCAAGGATCGCATCTCGTCCATCCACAAAACCAGGAGAACAAGGTTGGAGTTTCATACCTTCCATGACCAACTGAAGTGCAATATTATTACCACCCGTTCCAGTGTATAGATCGGAATCAAAACCATAATTGTCAATAAGGTTCCAAGACATTTCCCAGAGCATACTTGCCCATACATTACCAACTCCGTGCGGTACACTTACACCATCAATGTTATTATAGGTAGAAGAATTGACCGTTATATCGGTATTGTAAACATAAGGTCGAATCCCATTTGGGTTTCCGTAAAACCAGTCGCCATAAGCTCGGGTAGTCGTTCGGGTATCGGTAGATTCGATGGTAAATAGCATGGCTAAAAAATCACTCCACCCCTCTCCCATTTGTTCTTGATTGCTAAGGCAACCTGTAGTGCTCGGACCACCGGTTAAACGATTGGATACGCCGTGTCCGTATTCGTGAATAGTGGTGGTATTATTGAATCCTCCATCTCTTCCATTACAGATATACATGGTCATCGTAGGATTGTTGCCATCAGAAGGCGTTCCAAAACTACCATTACAAGTCAAACTCGTTTGAACTCTTATATTGACATAATCGCTAGCTGCGCCACCATTGCCATAATTGTTTTCTTGAAAATTACCACCGGCTTCATCAAAGCCATATTGGTATAGAATATCGTGTACTTTATTTCCCCAATAAAAAATATTCGTAATCGCTGGGTCTTCGTATAATTCAGGATCGGCACTTAGGTCCAATGGGAAATCAAATTGGAGACTTGCGCCACCGTCTGGGCTATAGCCCGGATTATTTCCAGAATCATAGGCATGTACATTATTCCCTTGAGTCGTGGTAAACTCTGGTCCCGCAACTCCATTGGTATCGTGCCAGCCAAAAGGCGAAGCGATGGCATTATCAGGATCTATTTCCAAAGTACGGCTACCATCTGATGGATCAGAAATTGGCGTTGCAAAAACTCTATAACCTCCAATCAGTGCCGCATGATCTTCGTCTGTACAATCATTATGCTTGTCCACAAAAGGAAATTCCACTGGATCAATTTCGCCAGAAATACTTCCGTGATTACAGTGTACGACCCAATTGTTTTTATCTAAAATTTCTCCAGTTTGGGCATCAACTCTCATACTCCACCAATCCTCTCCTGCCGCTTCTTGTATCGAAATATCCCAAGCTAAAATCAGCTCTCCTTCTTTGGCTCTATGAAACCGCAATTCCGCAGGAATCGCTGTTTGGGAAATGTTCCCTTGGCTAATCAATTGCTTTTGATTCAAACCTTTGGCTGGTTCTATAATACTTAGATTTCCAACAGGCCCGTAGTTCATTTCTTTTGCTGCTGCTTTTATAGCCTGCAAGGCATTTAGCCCCGGCTTGATGGAAACATCACTAGCATTGTCTTTTTGTAAACTTGACATCCGGTTGTTCAGTTTCAACACTTTACCACTAGGGAGCAGGTGAATACTAGATTCAGAACCATAGATTTCTAATCCTTGGTGTTTTTGTCGAAAGTAATAATGATCAATTTTACTTTGTTTGCTTGTGTGGTGATCTTGAATGTTTAATTCCAACTGATCGACCGCTTGCTTTTTTTGATTAGAAGAGGCATTAATCGTTGATTTCACCAAATCTAAAATTTCTGAATTATCCAATTTACTTTGAGCGGACAACAGAAAAGGAAAGAGAAAGAACAAAAGAAGAATAGTTTTTTTTGTAGGGTACATTTTTTGGATTTAGAGGTGAGGTAAATTTATCTTGCTGAATTTAGTGAAACTTATTGACTTAACATAGTAAGCACATTATGTTTGTTTATTGTTCTCTTTATTCTTTCTTGTAAATCTTGTAATTTTTGGTCTCCTAAACCGTACAGGTGATGAATGGAATAAGAAATGGAGATTCTTGAGCGGGATTCCATTCATGTCTATTTCGGAGAATAAAAGGTATGGTAAATATTGATTTTCTATCTTCCTTTTTAATACTTACCGGCATGTACGACTCCTGTTATTTATGCATTCGAAAACCAAAAAATCAGGAAAACATAGGAACGCTTAACTAAAATTGTCCGTTCCTTACTCAAAAAATGTTATTTTATTTTCTTTATATTGAAATCAAGTTCTGCCATTAGAATTTATCGTAGGTTAGCAAATGGAATAAAAAATAATTATTGTGAAGATTTTTTCATTAGGAATAATTCTAACGCTCCTCACTGTTTGTTGTCATCAACAGACTTCTAAAAATGGGAATTCTCAGATCCCTCAAAATACTATTAGAATCGGAATTGCAGGTAACCCTGACCGAATCAACCCTATTTTATCGAGGAATGCCTATGCCACTCAGATACAATCAAAAATCTTTTTGCCCTTATTGGCCTATGACCCAGTAAGCCTCCAACTGGCTCCATGCCTTGCTCAATCTTTGCCTAAAGTTGTAGAACTTGAAAAAGACAAAACCCAATATACCTTTGAAATTCATCCACAAGCGATTTGGGATAATGGATCTCCGGTAACAGCAAATGATTATATTTTTACTTTAAAAGTCGTTTTTAATCCTTGGATCAATTCGCCAGGATATCGCAACTATCTCTCTGTGATTGAATCTGTTGCAGTAGACACGGACAATCCAAAAAAATTTAAGGTCATTGCCAATAAGGAATTTTTATTAAAAAATGTCGCTGTTGGGAATTTTGAAATTTACCCTGCCTATCATTATGATCCGGAGAGCAGGCTGGCAGCATTTGAACTGGAAGAATTAAAGCAAATGGCGCGAAACGGGGAAGACCCTCGACAAAAGAAACTACAAGATTTTGCCCAAGATTTTTCTGGAGAAAAATTTTCATTAAACAGCAATTTTATTTCTGGCTGTGGCGCTTACACCCTCACGGAATGGATTCCGGACCAACAAATCACTTTGAGTAAAAAGGAAAACTGGTGGGGAGAGACTTTGGAAAAAGATTATCCTAGCTTGCTGGCCAAGCCTACCACTTTATTGTATAAAATAATTCAAGATCGGTTCTCCGCATTGAGTCTTTTAAAAGGTGGCAAATTGGATGTCCTTTCCAATATTCCTCCAGCAGATTTCAAAAACCTGCAGGAAGACACCGCTATGCTAAAACAATTTCAATTTTTGTCTCCACCTGTTCTGCAATATTATCACTTAGCGATTAATAACGAAAAAATCAGGGATGTAAATGTTCGCCGGGCAATAGCCTCTTTGATTGATACAAAAAAAATCATCCATGATTTAGCCTACGATTATGGAGCCCCCATCATCGGCCCCATTCATCCAGGCAAAAGTTATTATAATGATACGCTGGCTTTGGTGCCTTATGATCTGGAAAAAGCAAAACAATATTTATCAAATGCTGGCTGGGAAGATTTGGACGGAGATGGCATTCGAGAAAAGCGCATCAATGGTCGACAAAAAAAACTAAGCCTTTCCTTGACCATCAATCCGAACAGTACGACAGATAAAAATTTTGCACTTACTTTGCAGAATAATGCAAAACCTGCGGGGATCATGATAGACGTAAATAGCAAATCATTCAACCAGGCCTTAGACGATTTTAAGGCTGGCAATTACGAACTTTTTATGATGGTATTGCGTCAATCCATTTCCGTAGATAATCCTTTTACCTCCTGGCATTCCTCATCTATTGGCCAACACGGTAGAAACCACCTTCGTTTCACTAATTCGGAGATGGATCTTATTTGTGAAAAAATTCAATACTCCTCTGAAGTTGAAGTCCGAGAAGATCTGTATCGGAGATTTCAGGAAATTATTTATCAAGAACAACCTGCCGTATTTCTTTACACCTTTAAAGAGCGGATTGCGATCAATAAATCCATCATTGCCACGGGCACTGCACTCCGGCCGGGGTATCAAGAAAATGCTTTTTATTTTGAATAAAAATAAAAAACAAAGCCACACTCAAACCGAACGGCTATGAGGTGGCTTCGACCTAAAATTACGTTTTCTATCTTTGTTTACTTTACCAAGGTCACATCTCCTTTAAATACTTCCACATGTCCATCTAAAAATTCGACCTTAGCAAAATAAACAAAAACTGCTGGATTGAGCGTTTCTCCTTTAAAAGTACCATCCCAGCCATACCGAAAATCATTGGGCGTAAAATTTTCTTTCTTAAAAATCTCCTCGCCCCATCGATCAAAAATCATAAAGGAGTTAATATTTTTCACCTCGCCTCCAGCATACACAATAAAGAAATCATTATCACCATCTCCATTCGGAGAAAACCCGGAAGGAATATACACTTGTTCGTATTTCTTAACTCTTAAGCCCACTTCATCAATGGCCACACAGCCATTTTCATCAATTACCATCACCTCTACCCTACCCGTTTCGTATGGTCTTACCCAAATAGAATTACAATTCAGGCAATCCAAAATATTTCCATCTAAACTCCAAATAACACTATCGATAGTACCAGGAAGGGTATTCGAAACTACTTCTAACAACACACTATCTCCAAGCACCAATTCAGTGTCTATACCCAAATCAATAGTAAGCTTCTCTGGAGCAAGTATCTCTATACTTTCTTCTACCTCACATCCATTCATATCTTGAATAACGATGGAATGTGTTCCGACCTGCAAACCCGATTCGAAAGGATTTCCAGCAAATGGGTTTCCATCAACCGAATACAAATAGGCCCCTACTCCTCCGGTGGTATTCATTATTTCTATACTTCCAAATTCCTCTTCAAAACACAATGGAGAATTCGGTATCACCTCTGCACTAATAGAACTTGGTTCTTGCAAAAACAAGGAATCTATCTGGCTACATCCTTCCGAATCCGTTACCGTAAAATAAGTCCAACCAGCTCCGAGGTTTTCCGCTAAAGGTCCTGTTTGACCTCCAGTCCAAACATAGTCATAAGGCGCTTCTCCTCCTGTAGTCATCAGTACTTCCACTATCGCATCCTCCTCTCCTTTACAACTTACACTATACCCGTTTAATTCCGTTAAAACCTCTACTTCTGCAACAATATTGGCAGGAATAAAAATGGTTTCTCGAAATACTATACTATCACAACCCTCACTATTATTAAACATTTCCATTTTGACACCGGCCTCTTGAAGCTTACAGCTAGTCGTTGAAAAATAAGTACTATCTCTTTCAAGAATCATCAGATTGGTAGAAACGATACTATCGCATCCGGTAAAAGTGCTAAGTGTATCTTTATAAATTCCTGATGCTTTTTGAAATCCACCTCCTACGAAAACACTATCTCCTGCACAAAGCATTTGATCAATGTCTTTTGTAGCCGTGGGTAAAATCACCGTATTGATATTGGTTGTCTGTACACAACCATCAGCCTCTATAAAAATATAGGTTATTGATACTGGCCCAACACTAACAAGGCTTGGTGAAAATACGCCGCCAGGGCTAACTCCCTGCCCACTATAAATTCCTCCTGGTGGATTTGCAGTAAGCAAAACGTCTCCTTCATTATTACAATAATCAGTTGACAGGCCAAAAACTTGTGGCTCCATTAATTGACAATTCAAAGCTTGACAGTTAATACTTACGGTCTCACTATTCCAACAAATATTAACACCAGATGAATAAATAACCATACTCACATCATCCCCAGGACTCAAACCACTTTCCGTATGGGTCATTAGTCCTGTTGTAAGCAACGCACTTGGAGTACCTCCATTGATCGATATGGTATATTCAAAACTACTTGCGGTGGGATGGCTCCAATTAAAAGTTACACTCGTCGTTGTACTTGGACCACAATTTACACTTGGTGGGCCAATCGGAGTTTCTATCATCGTCGTTTCACTAGAACTTTGTGGACAACCGTTTCCATCCGTATAATTGTAAGTTATGGTCACTAGACCTGCTCCTGCCAGCATCGGATCAAAATCACCATTCGCCATCATTCCTGGGCCACTAAAAGTGCCACCTCCTGGAAGACCAAAAAACGTGATCCCCGTTTCTGTAATACAATAGACAGAAGCTACTCCTAATATCATTGGTGGATTAACAGAACAGTTTTGTGCCGTACATTCTATCATCGCCGTTTCACTATCTCCGCAACTATTGATGCCTTCTGCATAGATTGTCATCCTTACCATATCGCCGGGACTTAGACCGCTTTCGGTATAGGTGGTTAAGCTGGTCGTTTGAGGAGCACTTGGAGTACCGCCATTGATTGATATTGTATAGACAAAACTACTTGCGGTTGGATGACTCCAATTAAAGGACACACTCATCGTCGTACTTGGACCACAAGTAATCGTTGGAGCGGCTATCGGTGATTCTACTATTGTTGTTTCAATAGCGCTTTGTGGACAGCCATTTGCATCCGTATAAGTAT
>CALLVY010000380.1 GCA_938015925.1 uncultured Saprospiraceae bacterium | reverse complement strand
CAAAATCCAGATCAAACAAGGTTTTATTCTTCGCTCCTGGATAAGCAAAACTAAATTGGTTTACTTTGATCATTTTTCAAAAGCTTTTTGGAGGAGTAAAATATAATCATCGACGGATTGCAATAGAATCTTTTTTTGCTTCGCAAAATCCTTTTGTCCTTTTTCTAATTCTTTATTGAAATCCATATCGTAAATAACTTCCATGTATTCACCAATACTTGTACTTGCAGACACCAAAAAAAAGGACATGGTTTTTATAGCCACATCTTTTCTAAAATTCCCGGCCTTTACTTCTCCCCGAATCATTTCTTCAAACATTTGATGGGCCTGGTTTCGCCAGTCATGGATATAAGATTTAATGGTGGGAGAATGAGTATTTTTTCCGATAGCGGTTAAAAACTTACTGGCCTGGGGATTTTCGAGATAGAACAGTACACCTACCTCGTACATCTTCCGAAAATATTTCCAAAAATCTGGAAAGTCCTTTCGATTCAAGCCCATGATGTAAGCCAATTTGGTTTTCTCACATTCTGATTTCAAATGCAGGTACAAATCAAGCTTATTTTCAAAATACTGATAGATACTCCCCTTCGCAATCCCCAAAGATTTTACGACTTGAGAAATCGAAGCATCTTCAAATGTTTTTTGACTAAACTCTTCCAGGAAGGCAGCTTCAATGGCTTTCTTCTTTTCTGGTTTTAGGTTGTAAAAAGTATCTTTTGGCATCTTAAAATGACTGGTCAGTCACAAAGATATGCTTTTTTATTCAAAAAATGACTATGCGGTCACTTTTAGGTGCTAGGAAAGCTATTGAGAGAAAAGGGCTAGTTGAAATACTTGTAAAAAAGACTAGAGATTGCCTTTGACAAAAAGTTTCTCTACGGTAGGATGGATGCTTCCTTCTTGCTTTTCGAGGGTGATGACAAAGCCTTTGGAATTTTCGATGTAAGGAAGTGGGTGGAGGAAACTGGTGTCCGAAGATACGGCTGCCAAATTGAGCATTCCCATATTGTGGTGGTGGCCTTCTACATCGGCCCACATTTGGTAAGCGTGGCCATGAGGCGGTGGTGGCAAATCAATGATATTGAGATAAGCGCCTTTGTGTTCCGGATTCCAATAGACGACGCATTGCGCTTTGGGCGCATGTTCGGAGCCTTGCATTTGCACATGATGCGTCCCCACGTCTTTGAGCAGCACGTATTCGGCTTGTAGTTCTTGGTGAGAATTATTTAGGTTCTCATAATTTTTTTGCAGCCTTTGTACTTGCTGAGAGATGGCGGCCAATTCCTTGCGCGCCTTTTCTTGGTTTTGATAAAACTGATAAGCCATTCCTGCCAAAACCAACATTGCAATAGAAGCGGCTACACCGAAGATCAAACTCCGAGTATTGCTTTTTGGAGCAGCAGGTCTGAGCTTTCGGGATATTGCTTCTGATTCTTCCAATCCACCAATTGCTTCTACAACTTTGCTTCGCAAATGCTTGGGAGGAGGAATAGCATGTGCTTCTGCATAAGATTCCAATCCCTTACACATTTGTCGCAAATGTTCCCGAACTTCAGGATACCTTGCAGCAACACGCTCTACTTCTGCCCGCTCCATTTCTGAAATGAGTCCCAAGCAGTATTGCTCTAAAATTCCTGATTTTATGTATTCGTTTATATTCAATCGACCAATTTTTTGCTAGTACAAAGTAATCATTTTTGTTAAAAAAAATCCCAAGCTGATTAGTATAAAAGTACAAGAGAAAACTTTTCGCAATTCTCTCAGGCCTATCTTCACTCTTGTTTTGACGGTACCAATTGGTATTTGCAATTCTTCCTCTACTTCTTTTTGGGTATAGCCTTTAAAATAAACCAAATCAATCACCACTCTATATTTTTCATCAAGACCATTTACCACTTTTCGCAAACCAATCTGATCGGTATTTATGGTCAAAGAATGAGTAGTGCTCTCTGATAGGGAATGCTCAAAAGGCTGAAATTGTTTTTGATGCTTATAATGACTGGATCGAATTTTATCTATGGCCGTATTTCTTGCGATATTCAAAAGCCAGGTAAACAGGCTTCCCTTGTCTGGATTATATTGTGCGCTTTTTTTCCAAACTTTAATAAAAGTATCCTGAATCACATCTTCTGCCAAGGGCTTTGAGCCGACTATTCGCAGTACTACACCGTACAGGGAAGGTCCAAACCGATCGTAAAGCAAGGCTATGGCTTGTTTATCTTTCCTCTTCAGGAGATCCATTATATTTTGCTCACTATTCATCTGTGGTTTAGAAAAAATTATGATTCCCTGAAACGGGACAGGAAAGGAAACATCAAAATACGCATTGGGCCATACTTGCAAAAAGGGGAACACCGCGAATTAACAAATGTTTAACAAAATCAGAGAATAATTAAAAATCCAAAATTAAAAAGTCCGCGTAGGTATGAGGTGCAACACCAATAAGCAACACTTTTAGGAGGGGCTTTTTTTATTCATGCATCATTAAAAAACTTTGCCTAGCAACAGAAAGGCTCAGTCAAAAACGGGACTTATTTAGTGTGCACCACTTGTATAAATTTTAATCATCAACAAATCAAAAAAATGAAAAAATTAATCTTGTTCATTCTTGTTTTCGCAATCAATTTTTCTGGAACAACTTTACTCAATGCTCAATGCAATAGCCATCAGGCGGTAAAGGTCAAGCAAAGTCATCATGAAAAAGACCTGGTAGACATCGCTAGTAATTCCGATCAATTCACGACACTTGTCGCTGCGGTTAAGGCGGCGGGATTGGTAGAAACGTTAAAAGGGGATGGTCCTTTTACCATTTTTGCGCCCACTAATATTGCCTTTGATAAATTGCCGGATGGCACGGTGGAAACGCTTTTGAAAAAAGAGAACAAGTCTACCTTGACTAACATTCTAACGTATCATGTTATTGCTGGAAGTTTTACGGCAACGGAGGTCATTGGAGCGATCAAAGCAGGTGGTGGAAGCGCAAGCTTTAAGATGGTGAATGGTGGTCAGCTAACAGCTTCCCTGAGCAATGGG
>CALLVY010000379.1 GCA_938015925.1 uncultured Saprospiraceae bacterium | reverse complement strand
TTTTGATTGTTAAAATTGGCTTCTCCATTAATGTGATTGTATTTTCCTTTAAGGTTGGGTAAAAGTTTTACGCCCATTGCAGAGATGATAAAAACATAGGCGATCAAATAGTATTTTTCTGCCAATAATTCCGAGAGATAAATGGCGGATGCAATGATTAGAACTCCAAAGAGGACCAGTAAGAGAAGTCGTTGCATTTTTGCTTTTTGTTCTACTGCATTTAGCTGTAGGATTAATTCATTGAGAGGCATAGGTTTTGATTTTTGAGTTTGCCAGATGGCTTGCCATTGATTAAAATTATCTTCCATGATTAGTTTAGTTTTTTTGCCAGTGCTTTCTTGATTCGATTGATTCTTACTCCAACATTTGAAATACTGATTCCTGTAATCTCCGCTATTTCGGAATAGCTACATTGATCTAGTAATAAGCTGATAATTATTTTATCCATTTCCTTGAGCGTTGAGATCGCCTGATACAAGTGATTAATTTTCTCCTCCTCATAAAAAGGCTGGTCCTCCAAAGTTTTGCTGCGCAAATTTTCAATCTCCAGGTGACTGCTTCTTTTCTGGGCCTTCTTATTTCTGTTGAGATAATCCAGTGCTGTATTCGTCGCAATTCTATAGACCCAAGTATTGATAGTACTTTCTGCTCTAAAGCTCTCCAGGTTGTTCCATACTTTAATCAAGATTTCTTGAAACAAGTCTTCGGCGTCAGCAGCGTTTCCTAGGAAGCCCAGGCACAGTCGATAGACCTTGTCTTTGGATTGGGTGTAGACTTGTTTGAAGTGTTGCTCTTTATTATTCATCGTTGGTTTGGAAGATTTTCCTGTTAGACTGGTTGAGGATGTTTTTATTACACTTTTTTTGAATTAATTTTGATGGAGTCGTAAAGATAAGTAGGAGAGGGGAGCTATTGGACCTAAAGCTTAGGATTTACTCCCATAAAAAAAGGGTGAAATTCGATAAGAATTTCACCCTTCCAAGCTAATCAATAGTTCTTAGCATAATACGACCTATTTTCCCAACATAAAAGTCAGTCCAATCGGTAAATAAAATTGAGGACGCAAAATTTTAAACCGGAAAGAATTTTTAACCTGATTGCGTATTGGAATACTAGGATTATTATAGCGGGAATGATGGTATGAAAAATCCGTAAGAAGCACTTTAGTACCGGTACTGAGGAATAATCTTTCTGATAATTTTACCTGGACATTTACCTTTGCGCCAATACCTAAGCGTACATCTTGATAGGTAGTAGAAAAACTTAAAGGGATATAGGGTCTATACTCCTGCTTTGCCAATCCCAAAGCGGCTAAAGGACCTACAAAAATACTAAGTTGATCTCCACCAGTGATTTTAAAAACGTGATACATAGAAAGGTCAATGGCTTGTTTTTTTCGATGAAATTCTACATGAGGAATTGCGGTTTCCCGCGTAGAAGGAGGAATAGCCGAGATTTCATCAAACCAAAGATAATCCAATTCTATTCCTTGCATTTCTTTTTCCAATTGGCGCCCAAAGCCTAGGTTGATATAGTTGAGACCAATGTAATTATTACTACGCCTTTGATAGTCTGGACGGTCAAATACCAAACCTCCTTGTATATTTAAAAAGCCAGTTGCCTTGGATTCTAAATTTCTCCATTCCGCCATTGATGAAAGGGGATCATCTTGGTCTTGGGCCGCATTAATTTGAGCTTGTGAGTGGATGGCAAATAATAGAAATAGGGGCAGTAATAGTTTCATAGCTGGTGGTGTTTTAGGAATAAAATAGAGCTGTTTTTTTAACGGCGGAGAAGGCACTATATTGTAGAATACCACTTTCTTGTGATTTGGGAGAATGGAGTGGAATTGTTTTTTAAAGTACTTAACGCTTAAAATCTGATGGGGAAATACCCCTAAATCAAAGCACTCCGCCGCTCCAATAACAAATTATCTTTCCAAACCCCATCCCGCTGCGCCACCCGCTCCCGATACCCCACTTCCCGAAATCCAGCCCCCAAATGAAGCCGAATACTCGCCGCATTCTCTTTAAAAATACTCGCCTGTAAAGTCCAAAATCCAGCCGCCTCCGATTGCACAATCAATTCCTGCAAAAGCGCTTTGCCCACTCCGCGGCCTTGAAAATTCGGATCTACATAAATCGTCACTTCCGCTACCCCGCGATAGACCGCCCTTTTAGAAACCGCACTCAAAGCCGCCCAGCCAATCACCACTTGTTCCTCTACCATTACCAGGCGACAAGCTGCTAAAAATTTCTGATCCCATTCTTCCCAGCTAGGCGCCTTTGTTTCAAAAGTAGCAATGCCCGTTTGAATACCTGCTTCGTAAATTTCTAAGATACGAGGCCCATCGAGTGGAGTGCTTTTTCGAATCGACATCTTCTTGGATTAGCAGCAACCACCGCCCGGAGTACAACCACCATTTCCTGCAATTGGCAAACTTGTCGCCATCAATTCTCTAGGCTTACAAACGGTAGCAGGTACTTCCATATGTACGATAACTTGTTCCCCTTTGTCTTCCACTCCAGAAACACGATAAACAGAAGTCGCCAATTCCGCATAACCATATTCAAAAAAGATTTCCGTATCTCCTTTGAGTGCTCTTTTGCTATTGACAATATTAAAGATTTTTAATGCTTTGTCCGCGGCCATGGCCTGGTCTTTAGATTCGGTTCCACTCAGCCAAAGTTGTACGACGGTTTCGTCATAAGAATGCTCCTGGCCGCCACAGTCAACAGAATCGGTATGGGTGCTTTTGATCTCTGTGATGTGGTAGGCATTGGGTACGTTTTGTCCCGCAGCATATTGGAATAAGAGTTCTTTTTCTCCAGCATTTTGGAGGAGGTCTAAAAATTGAGTAGTAGTCATGATTTGGTGTTTTATAATCGCAATATTGCGATGTTTTTAAGTAAATTTTTTTCCATCAAACTGTTTAGCAACAACGGCCAAAGAAATCCCCAAGTAAGACCTGAGCTTCTTTCCACATTTTTTTATCAATGCAATAACAGATTTTTTTGCCTTCGACTTCCCCTTGTATCAAACCTGCTTTTTTAAGTTCTTTGAGGTGTTGAGAAACGGTAGATTGGGAAAGGGGCAATACCTCTACCAAGTCGCCACAAACACAGCCGTCGATTTTGGCCAACTGACGGAGAATGGCTACCCGGGCCGGATGGCCAATCGCTTTGGCAATGGCGGCTAGTCGATTATCTGTTTTGGAAAAGAGTTCTGTCTTGGTTGTACCCATTGTTGTTTTATTTATGATCGTAATATTGCGATAATAAAATTAGAAATGCAAGTATTTGGAATTTTTTTTTCTAAAAACTAGCCATTTAAAAAAAAATACTTGCCAAAGTATCGGTTGCTCGGATAGAATGCGATAGCATTCATTGAGGCACAGGTTTAAAAAACACACCTGCCTATGCTCGGTAAATGCTATTGCATTTTAACCGAATCGGATTCTTGGCCTCTGGCCACTACCACATACTATCAATACTACGGAGCTGTCTCCAGTTTTGGAACCTGCTTACCACAAGCAGGCCTCAAAATTAAAGACGGAATAAAATACCAATCTTTAAAAAACTAGGGGATTGCCATTAAAAAAAATACTTGTCAAAATATCGGTTGCTCCTTGAAATCCATTTATTGAAATTTGCATAAAAAAAAGAATGAATTTTAAAGAAACACCAAAACAAGAACTTCCCATCCTCCTCTGCAATGTATGGGATGTCCCTAGTGCCCAAACCGCAGAAAAATTAGGCTATCCCGCAATCGGCACTTCCAGTGGCGCAATGGCCAGAATGCTAGGTTATGAAGATGGCGAAGAAATGAGTTTTGAAGAATTAGAGTATCTGCTAAAGCGCATTCGAGCTAGCGTTGATTTACCACTATCGGTTGATTTGGAAGCGGGCTATAGTCGGAACCCAAGCAAGGTCGTTGAGCATATTGAGCGATTGTACCAT
This sequence comes from uncultured Saprospiraceae bacterium, assembly GCA_938015925.1. Lineage (GTDB taxonomy): Bacteria > Bacteroidota > Bacteroidia > Chitinophagales > Saprospiraceae > CALLVY01. The sequence goes on along the minus strand of CALLVY010000379.1, from coordinate 3,024 downwards.
TTGGGAGTCATTGGGATAAATATTGAGGATAGTTTGGTCGGTGAAAAGCGAGAATTATTAGCTGTGGAAATCTTTGCGGAAACTTTAAAGGACATTACAGATCAACTTCAATCAAAGCAGATGGAGGTATTTGTAAATGTAAGAACCGATCCCTTTTTATTAGGAGAAAAAAATCCATTGGAAGAATCGATCAGGCGGGCAAAATACTATGAGGAGGCTGGGGCGGATGGCATTTTTATTCCTTGCATTGAGCAAAAAGAGGATATCCAAAAAATGGTAGAGCGTACGAATCTTCCAGTGAATGTCATGTGTATGCCGAATCTACCAAATTTCAAAACCTTAAAAGAAATAGGTGTACAACGAATTTCAATGGGAAATTTCCTCTACAATGAAATGCAAACCCATCTCGAAAAAAGCCTTACAGCAGTGAAGCAGAAGCATTCCTTTGATTCGATATTTTGAGCCTTAGGCGAAGCAATATTTATTTTTTTAAAATCTCAAAATCCAATTCCAATCGTCGACCCAAAGCATCCACCAAGGTCAATACATGCGCTCCCTCAGAAGGATTCAATTCCAGATTGTGAAACTGCTCCGTACTCCCAAGGTAGGTATTGTCGATGTGCCAATGGATCATCGTCTCCGGATTTCTATGTGCGACTTTAAAAACGGTTCTACTCAATTCACCATCCAAACCTACCGGAACATAAATCTTACTATTGGCTTTAGGATAAATCAATTGCATTGGATTTTCCCGCGATTGATTTTCGCAATCTGCTCGATAGGGTGGGAGCGTTTTGTAATTTGGATTTTTGGATTTATAATAATGCTCTTCGACGGGAGGTAAGACAAACCAAGCGCGATGTTTCATCTGCGAAGGCGATTCACAATCACTATTGACCTGGACGGTTTCTGTAGCATCCAAATGTATCTGCCGATGATAAGCACAAGCAGGAGCTTTCAACGCTGATCGGGGAACCCAACTACTATCTACCTCACAAATATCCAAAGCTCGAAAACCACTTTTTCGACAAACCGGAATTTGCACCAAATCATCAAAAGGTTCTTCAAACCAATCGCCATAAGGCGTTGGATTATTTCGATTAGCAACGAGGTCAAATAATTCAAAAAGCACTGGCCCGGCAGCCAATACACCCACTAGTCCCGGTCGTCCTTCTCCATCTGCATTTCCGGCCCACACCCCAATGGCATACTGCGGTGTCAGTCCCACCGCCCAGGCATCTCTAAAACCAAAACTGGTTCCCGTTTTCCAGGCGATTCGCTGGCGAGATTGGAATTGTTCCCAGTCGCCTTCTGAATTGGGTCTTTGCACCTTTTGCATGGCATCAAAGGTAAACCATAGCGGGCCTGCGGCCGAAAATGGCGCATCATCTACTCGATCCTGTCGATCACTTTGCGGAGTTTCTTTTTCGTAGAAATAATTAGCAGGACGAAAATCCAAAGGATCATATCGGCTATCGTAAGTCGAATAGTGATTGAGCGTTCTAGCCATACAGGCATAGGCATTGGTGATGTCCCAAAGGGTGGTTTCGGCGCCGCCAAGAATGAGTGGAAGACCATAGTGGGTCGGTGATTTTTTGATCGTAGTCAATCCCCATTTATTTAAACCAAAATGAAATTGCTCGAGTCCATGTTTTTGCAATAAGCGAATCATCGGTACATTCAAAGAACGCACCAAGGCTCTTTTGGCCGTGACCATTCCATCATAAGATTGATTGAAATTTTCGGGACGATAACCGCTGAGTAGAGTCGGGACATCAGAGAGGATACTTTCGGGTAAAATCGTTCCTTCCTGCAAAGCCATACTGTACAAAAAAGGTTTGAGAATCGAACCCGTACTCCGCGGTCCACGAATACAATCCACGGCCTCCTGATAATCCGCTCCGATACCTGGAACATTTCCGTGATAGGCCACTACATTCCCACTTTCTACTTCGATGATAATGGCGGCCATATTGTGAATGCCATTATTACTCAGCTTTTGTTGGTGTCTTTTTAAGACTGCAGCAGCAGCGCTTTGTAAATGTCCATCGATGGTCGTTTGTAAGCGGGTAGGAGCCTCTTTGTTTTTTTGAAAATGAGTGGCATTGACTCGGTTGAGGAGGTGCGGAGCGGTGTTGGGAAGTGGCTTGGGTTTTTCGGGAAGGCTTTCTTCTTTGGCCAACCTACAAGTTAATTCATCTAAGACTCCTTTGACTTGGAGTCGATCCAATAAGCGATTTCTTTTGGCCAAAAGAGCCGCTCTATTTCTACCGGGATGGATGAGGGAAGGACTGTTGGGCAAAACTGCCAAGGTCGCTGTTTCTCCCCAGGATAAGAATCGGGGATGCTTCGCAAAATAACGCCAGGAAGCAGCATCTAAGCCAACGACATTTCCACCAAAAGGAGCATTGGAAGTATAAAAAGCTAATATCTCGTTTTTGGAAAAACGCAATTCCAAACGAAGGGCCATGATCAATTCAATGACTTTTTGCCAAAGGCTTCTTGGTTTTCCTTTGCGAGCCATTCGAATGACTTGCATGCTGATGGTACTCCCACCACTTACGACTCGTTTGCTTTTAAAATTTTGTTGAATCGCGCGTCCAATTCCTCTAGGATCTACTCCCGGATGATGGAAGAATCGTCGATCTTCAAATTCGGTAATCGCTTCGACAAACTTAGTAGGAATTTGAGCATCATATGGAAAACGCCATTGCCCGTCTTTGGCGATTCTTGCGCCCAGGAGATTTTCATCTTTGTCTTCGATGACAATGGAAGTCGGATCTTGGAAGAGAGGATTGGGCAAACAAAACCACCAGGCGATAAAAAGGACTAAGAAAACAAAAAGTGTTTTCCGACGATGAGTTTTAAAGAAAAAGCGAGCAGTTTTTCGCAATCGAGTGGGGGCTTTTTACAAGATTAGTTTGCTTTTTAGCGAGCGCGCCGTATTTCAAAATTTTTACTGTTTATTTCCCAGTCATCGTCTTCTGTTTCGCGGATAAAAGAGAATTGACCCGCATAGACTTG
>CALLVY010000378.1 GCA_938015925.1 uncultured Saprospiraceae bacterium | reverse complement strand
AGGAACGCAGACAATTGTATTATCACAAGCGTCAACGGTTTCCATATCATTAGTCGTACATGGATCACCATCCGTACAAGCTTGAACTACTGTGTTCGTACAGGAAGCTACTGGTGTTCCGGCACAAGGCACACAGACGATTGTATTATCACAGGCGTCAACCGTTTCCATATCATTGGTCGTACAGGGATCGCCATCTGTACAAGCTTGAACGATCGTATTCGTACAAGAAGCTATTGGTGTTCCCGCGCAAGGAATACAGACGATTGTATTATCACAGGCGTCAACCGTTTCCATATCATTGGTCGTACAGGGATCGCCATCCGTACAAGCTTGAACGATCGTATTCGTACAAGAAGCTATCGGCGTTCCGGCACAAGGAAGACAGATGATCGTATTGTCACAAGCATCTACAAATTCTATATCATTGGTTGTACAAGGATCATTATCATTACAAGTTAGTATGATTGAATTATTACAAGAAGCAATCGGTGTTCCGGCGCAAGGAAGACAAATTATCGTATTGTCACAGGCATCGACGACTTCCAAATCATTGGTGGTACATGGGTCATTATCATTACAAGTTAGAACGATTGAATTATTACAGGAAGTAATCGGCGTTCCGGCGCAGGGAAGACAAATTATGGTATTGTCACAAGCATCGACAACTTCCAAATCATTGGTGGTACAAGGGTCATTATCATTACAGGTTAGAACAATGGAATTGGTACAAGAAACGATCGGCGTTCCGGCACAAGGAATACAGACAATCGTGTTATCACAAACCTCAACTGTTTCCACATCGTTGACCGTACAAGGATTGCCATCATTGCAAATTTGAACCGTCGTATTGGTACAGGCAGGTACTGGTGTTCCAGCACATGGCACACAAACGATTGTATTATCACAGGCATCAACCGTTTCCATATCATTGGTCGTACAAGGATCATTATCATTACAGTTTTGTACCGTCGTATTGGTACAAGAAGCTATTGGTGTTCCGGCGCAGGGAACACAAACTATCGTATTGTCACAAGCGTCGACGGTTTCTCTATCATTGGTCGTACAAGGATCATTATCATTACAATTTTGTACCGTCGTATTGGTACAGGAAGCTATTGGTGTTCCGGCGCAAGGCACACAAACGATTGTATTATCACAAGCGTCAACCGTTTCCATATCATTGATCGTACAAGGATCACCATCTGTACATCCTTGGACGACCGTATTGGTACAGGAAGCTATTGGTGTTCCGGCACAAGGCACACAAACGATTGTATTATCACAATCGTCGACCGTTTCCATATCATTGATCGTACAGGGGTCGCCATCACTACATCCTTGGACAATCGTATTCGTACAAGAAACTATCGGTGTTCCCGCACAAGGAATACAAACGATTGTATTATCACAATCATCAACTGTTTCCATATCATTGATCGTACAAGGATCACCATCCGTACATCCTTGGACGATCGTATTGGTACAAGGTGCAGGGACATCTTGGTCGTAGGTATAAGTCAAACAAATTTCATAGGTAACAGAAATGACGCCAGTACTGATCGCCATTCCATTAGAAGGACAAGAACCTGAAAAGTCTGTAGCAGGAATCATATCGACGCCAATCACATCATTTATGCCGATCGCACCACAGTTAGATAAAAGTAAAGAGTAAGATCCCGTTGCATTAGCTCCGCCACCAAAAGTACCGCATCCCATCGTAAGTACGTCTTCGACGATTGGACAAACGGAACCCACTGCTAAGGGACAATTTATTAAGACATTTCCAAATATTGGTACCCCTGTACATCCTGCAGAAGTCGTAATATCGGTAATATCAATCGCAATATTAAGAGCGGTAATCGAGGGATTATTAATCCCACAGGGAAGCATCGGTGGATCAAAATTATGTAAATATCCTTCATTCACGACAGGCAGGTTGGCATGTGCCCAACCATTTCTATCCGTTGCGACAAGGGCATCTGTTGTCGTTTGACAAGAGGTTGTCATGTATTGTCCCAAACCCATTTCGGGGATTGCCAATAAGCCAATAAAAAACAAAGCGCTAATTAAAAAACGATAAGGGATCATTTCGATTAAATTTAGGACTATTAGCAATACTCGTAATAGTGAACAAAGAAAGGAAAATCTCTCTAGATAAGTGATTGGATTAAAACTAGAACTTTAAATTGTTTTATCCCAGAACTTTCTAGAGAGATTTTTTAGAAAAATTTTACTTGAATACTTTCTCAACGATTCGGTCACGGCCATTCGTCAAAACAAGCATAAACACTCCGTTATTCGAAATCATTTGAGAGACACTATTGATACCTTCCGTCAAAGCTACTTCTTCTTGAGAAATAACTTTTCCACTAATATCAATCACTGCCATAGTATAGGTTCCAGCTTCTGCTATTTTATATTCTAGCGACAACTCATCTCCATTGATTGATTTTCTCATCAATTCAAATTTCGAATTGCTGCTGGTATTTCTAACGGAAACAATATTCGATTTCTCTTCTGTACCATCAAAATCTACTTGCGTCAAGCGATAATAATTGATACCTGCAAATGGATCTTTATCCAAGGTTTGGTAAGATTGTAATTCCGCGCTATTGCCATTGGAAGAAACTTTAGCAATCGTCTGAAAAGAACGACCGTCAGCAGAACGTTCTACTTGAAAGTAATCACTGTTTACTTCCGAAGCAGTGGTCCATTCCACACTTACTTTATCGTCCATCATATTGGCTTCAAAAGAAGTTAGCTCAACGGGTAAAGGAGCTACTTTTGAGAAATAAACATTATCAACGTAAAGCGTTCCTGCTCCCGCTGGATTTCCAGAAAGAACTAATTGAGCGATGTTTTCGGTAGAAGCTAATCCTGTGAAAGCAGCTAAGGGAATTTCATAAGTTATCCAAGTATCCAGAGCTGGACTTGTAAATTCAATTTCATGTTCTGAATCATCTCCTCCCTGATAAATTCCATTCGCACCAAAGTCTACCAATTTCACTCTAAATGTGGTCATGTTTGGCGTCCAAACATCAATGTGAAAGAACTCCATCTGTGAAGCATCAATGAGGTTTGCACCAGTTGTTTCGATGCCTAAGAAATTGACACTCTCGTACAATTTGGTATCATTACCCGCAACTTGAATATCTGTTAAACTAGCAGCAGACCAGACGGTCAACCAAGTATCAACTCCCACATTGGGATATACTCCACTAAACATAGAAATCACACATGCTTGAGGTGCGGTAGGATCTGGAGCGCCAGTAGCTGGAGTGGCCACCACAGGAGGGCCTGAACAAACACCATCACAGCTTTCCCAGCCATAAGTTTCCATAAGTGGTGTTGCTCCTACGGTGATCACACGATTGGTAAAGCCACCAGTTGTCATCGTACAAGCAGCATCTTCGGGAATAAGCATATCTTCTGGTCCTTCTTCTTGGAAGAAAAACTTGTATTCTTGATCTCCGGCAGTCATCGCAATCGTTGCGCAATAAATATCATCGCCATCAGGATCCGTAATTGGATTCGCACCGGCATTCCAGCCATTAAAAGTACCAAATATTGTTGGAGCCGTTATTGACGAAAAACAGTCTAAATCAACACATAAGGTAACATCTGTGGTTGTCACAACTGGAGGAGCAGAACAAATGCCATCGCAGCTTTCCCAACCAAAATCTACGGATAGAGGTCCACCAGCAACGATTAAAAGTCGATTAGTGAATCCGCTGGTAGTTAGCGTACAAGCATCATCTTCTGGAGTAGCCATATCTTCTGGTCCTTCTTCCTGAAAGAAAAACTTGTATTCCACATTGCCATCTGGTAGGTTGATGGTCGCACAATAAGTTCCATCACCATCTGGGTCTGTGATAGGGTTGGCTCCGGCATCCCAGCCATTAAAGGATCCAAAAACGGTTGGAGCGGTAACCGAGGCAAAACAATCTAAGTTTACACAAAAAGTAACATCACCAGCTGCATTGGAGGTCTTAATATCAGCCAAAAAGGTTAGCGGAAAAAAAAGTAGAAGTAGTAAAAAATTCTTCATAGTTGTAGTCTTTTAAGTTTTGGTTATAAAAATAGAAAAGTACCTGCCTCAAAAAAATAGAAGATTTAATCCGGATGGATTAAATGGAAATGTTTTGAATACAGGAAAAGGTGATGGTTAAAAACGTGTGTGCTATTTGGACTTGCACTTAGTGTTAAATATACTATAACACGCCTAGCTTTCATAAATTATCGACCACATCTAACCGTGCATATGAAACAGAATATAATTTGCACGGAATTCCGTTCATTAGATTTTTTGTAGGTTTTTCGCGGTTTTTCCTTACAAACAGGCAGTTTCTACTACATATAAAGAGATTTTAGTACTTTCCCATTTTTACAAGCCTAAACGAGTAGAGTGAGATAGAAACAATCTATTATACCTGCGGATACCCACAAGATTGCCTCTAACTCTCCCCTCTCCCATTACCGGAATATTCGACTTCGCTCAGAATAAACCAAGCGGTTCGCGGCGTTCCACCAGCCTATACCTCGCGATATTGACCTTGCCGTTTAGCTAGCATTTCCCCTTACTGGCTTGTACAGAGGATTTTCAACTCCTAGTGTTCGCGTCCTGCCGGGCGCAAAAAAAAGAGTCTTCCGAACTTCAGTTCGGAAGACTCAGAAGTGATCTTAAAGAAAAACCATGTTGCCAAGCTTTCTTTAGTCAACACCTATTTTTTAAACAACTTCATAGTATTCTTATTGCTTAATCAACTTCTTAGAAAGTATTTCGTCTCCATTGCTGATGGTTACAAAATAAAATCCAATTGGCCAATCTGCAATTTCGATTCTTTCTGTTTGTAAAAGCTCACTTCCTTCAATGAATTGCTGATACATCAGGTGACCGGAAGTATTAAATATTCTGATATCCAATTCTTCTCCGTCCAATTGGTAGTTCATCAATATTTCACTTGTCGCTGGATTTGGATTCACTTGCAATACAGACAAGGTATTTTCTAGTTCTTCTTCTTCCGTTCGTTCTGAAGAAGTTTCTGCCACACTTCCACAAGAAGCTACTCGGCAGCCTACAAAATACTTATTGACCGAATACAGACTAAAATGTAAGTCCGTTAAAGACTCCGTATATACTCCTCCCAAACCAGCATTCCCCAAGTCACGTAAATCTTTGATCTGAGGATTAGCAGGTAAAGCAATCAAGGTCGCTTCTGGGAAATCCAAACAGATTTCTGAAAGCAATAAAGCCGATAAGTCCGGACTCATTCTTTCATTAAGCATCAAAGCTGCAACTTGACCTGCGAGGCGATTTAGGATTCTCCCTTTGCTGTCTATGCCTACGGGTGCAGGATCGCAGTTTTTATCCATTACTATATCTCCCATCTCTGCTGGAAAAGCAGATATCGCTCCACGGGAAGGCAGTAAGTGCATCACACAATGTCTAGTATTGATCGTTAAAGATCGCTCTGGCAAACCTAAAACCAAGGGGTTTTCTTTGAGGTTCATGTTCAATAATAACCTCCATGCCATATCGCCATTCGCAGTACTTATTCGCGTACCATTGCCCCAGAAATATTCCGTCTCCGTACAGTATTCTTCCCCAGAAGGTGGAGCTGCGCACATGACCGTAATTCGCTGATCGTGGCTCACTGTATTTCCACAAGAATCTGTTGCAGTAAAGGTTCTATCCAAACGATAATTAGCACCTCCCAAATCAGTAGTTATTTCATCTATCGTTACCGCTAAACCACCACAACCATCATAGGAAACAGTTACATCCAAACCATCTGGTACTTCCGCACATTCTACGGTCACATCTCCTGGAGCAGCATCAAACGAAGGACCATCATTCTCGATCGTCCACGATTGCGCAACACAAGTCATTCTACCACAACCATCCCAAACCGAATAGAGGTAATTGATTACTTTGCCATTACATTCTGGCTGTCCATCATCTTCGACAGGGCCAATGATTTCGTAACGTACAATACCCATATTACAATCGGTTTCTACAAAAGCATCTTCCCATCTTGGGTTGACATCTTCCATACAGCTAACCGTTTGATTCGGTTCTGGAAATACTCTTGGTGCATTGTTTTCGATCTCAAAGTTTTGGGTATAAGAAGCGATTCGGCTACACGCATCTTCCAAAGTATAAGTAATCGAATACTGTGCTCCCGGACAATCGCCCAAAGCATCCAGAGCAGTTACTGCTCCTGCAGTTAAGGTAAATTCTAGTTCACAGCTCACCTCAAATTCAAACTTATCTTCTTCTGATTGAATATCTGAAGAACACAACACTACTTTATTCAATGGCACACTGGTAAAGATTGGATCAGAATTTTCGATGGTAAACATTTGCGTACAGCTTGCGGAACGGCCACATAGATCACTTACGGTGTATACCAATTCATAAACCGTACTGAAACAGTTTGGAAGACCAGAAACAAGGGTCGGACCTACAACTGAAGAACTCAATGCTGCGCCACAACTAGAAGTCGTGATTAGGGAACTAAAATCAGGAATGATGTCTTCTACACACTCTACGATTTCATCACCTGCACAAACGACTGTTGGTGCATCATTTTGGATCGTAAAGGTTCGATCGCATTGCGCTTGACGACCACAGTCATCTTGCACTACATAATAGTAAGTATATTCTGTACCAGGACAATCAGGGAATCCATTAGAGATTTCTGGTCCAGTGATTAAGACATTAAAACCGAGCATACAAGCAGTGGTAACCACAGCATCTGAAGGATCAACCACAATGTCTTCTGCACATTCTACGATCAAGCCTGCAGGACAAACGATACTCGGTCCAGCATTGGACAAGGTCCAGGTTTGGGTACAGGAAACAACACCTGCATTACAAACATCCATCGTGCTGTAAACAACTTCATATCTCGCTCCGCTACAATCCGCTTGACCAGCCACTAAAGTAGGACCTACAGCAGTCACCACTAAACCAGTTGCACAATTGTCATTGGCCATTACCAAACTTACGTCCACTACAATATCCGATTCACATTCGACCGTTTGATTGACAGGACAAATAATAGTCGGTAATTCCGTATCGCTTATGGTTACGGTTTGTACGCAAGTTGCGGTATTTTTACAAAGATCTGTTACCTGATAAGTACGAGTGATTGTGAGTGGACAAGTTCCACTTTCTACTGCAGTCAATAACTCCAAACTATTAGGGTCTGCATCAATTGCAGATCCACCAGCAGCAATTAATGCTGCAAGGTCAGCATAAGGAGGAACGTCTACAGCAGCACATCCATCTGCCATAATAGGATCAGGACAAGTCAGTGCTACCGTTGGAATTGGGCACATCATGATATCATCGAAGTAATAAATTTGATTGGTTCCAATATTTCCAAAATTGAAAAAGATGACTACTTTATCGTAGACATTGGCCAAATTAACAGGAGGATTCCCCATGCTAAAATCAAAGACCAATGTTTCCCACATCATAGCGGTAGTGGTCGTAGCCAAAACTTCTGAAAATACTCCTGGATTACTAGAGTATTCAACTTTTAATAATACCGGTACGTTAGCTGCTGGGGACCATACTCTAACAGAAATTTTCTGTTGATCTATGGTAAAAGGAATGGCAGTGGCCAAACCACCATCAGCAATTACAGTTCCAGCCCAAGTCGCGGCACCTGCTGTTTTATTGGTACAAACAACTGTATTAGCAGGATCGGTAGGATCGGGAGCAATCATAGAAACGGTGCCACCGAAATCACGTATACTATAATCAATCGTCGCTTCGTTTTCAAAAGTAATCGGCAATTCTGGTGCAGGAAGAGCAGGGATACATTCCATACCACAAACTTCCCATCCATAAGTCAGCATTTGAGTAACGCCCTGGACTACCGTGACTACCCGATTGGTAAAACCAAAATTAGAAACGGTACAAGGCTCGCCTCCTATAAAAACTTCTTCTCCTTCTTCTTGAAAGAAAAATTTATATTCTTGATCTCCTGCATCAAAAGGAATAGTGGCACAATAGGTCATATCTCCATCAGGATCCGTAATCGGAGTACAGTTGGCACACCAGCCATTAAAAGTTCCAAATATACTAGGCGCGGTTACGGAAGGAAAACAAGATAGATCTACACATAAGGTAATATCTGTTCCAGACTCACATTCAGCATCACATACCTCCCAACCATAAGTCAGCATTTGAGGAGTAGCTGCTACAACGTCCACCACTCGATTGGTAAATCCAAAATTGGTCACCGTACAAGGATCGCCTGCGGTCATATCTTCTGGTCCTTCTTCCTGGAAGAAAAATTTGTATTCCTGAGGGCCAGGCAATAAGGCAACGACCGCACAATAAGTACCATCTCCATCGGGATCGGTAATTGGATTGGCTCCAGCATTCCAGCCATTAAAAGCACCAAATACCGTTGGAGCCGTTATGGATGCAAAACAGGATAAATCAACACATAATTCAATATCCACTGTTGGTGGAGGAGTTGGACACATTGCATCACAAATCTCCCAAGCGTAAGTAAGCATTTGAGGAACACCATCTACGACGTTAACCACTCGATTGGTAAAACCAAAATTGGTCACCGTACAAGGATCACCTTCGGTCATATCTTCTGGTCCTTCTTCCTGGAAGAAAAATTTGTATTCCTGAGCACCAGGTAAAAAGGCAACGACCGCACAGTAAGTACCATCTCCATCAGGATCGGTAACCGGATTCGCTCCAGCATTCCAGCCATTAAAGGCACCAAATACCGTTGGAGCCGTTACGGATTGGAAACAGGATAAATCTACACATAAGGTAATGTCGGTCGTTGGAGGTGGAGTTGGACACATCGCATCACAGGTTTCCCAACCATAAGTAAGCATTTGGGGAACCCCATCTACGACAGTGACTAAGCGATTGGTGAAACCAAAATTGGTCACTGTACAAGGATCACCAGCGGTCATATCTTCCGGTCCTTCTTCCTGGAAGAAAAATTTGTATTCCTGATCACCTGCTTCCAAAGGAACAATGGCGCAATAAGTACCATCGTTATCAGGATCTGTGATTGGGTTTGCTCCAGCGTTCCAACCATTAAAGGCTCCAAATACGGTAGGAGCGGTTACCGATTGAAAACAGGACAAATCCACACATAGGGTGATATCGGTCGTTGGAGGAGGAGGAGGACACATCGCATCACAAACTTCCCAGCCAAAAGTTACCATTTGATTGACGCCAGCTACTACTGTAATCACCCGATTGGTAAAGCCAAAATTGGTTACTGTACAAGGATCACCAGGAGTCATATTTTCTTCGCCTTCTTCCTGGAAGAAAAATTTGTATTCCTGATCACCAGGTGTCATGGCGATAGTAGCACAGTAGGTTTCATCTCCATCAGGATCGGTGATTGGATTGGCTCCAGCATTCCAGCCATTAAAAGCACCAAATACCGTTGGAGCCGTTATCGTTGTAAAACAGGACAAATCTACGCAGAATGTAATATCTGCTGTTTGACTAAAACCATTTAAGGGGGTAAGAAAAAAGGCAAACAGACCCAATATTACTGTTCGGGTAAGGCCTGAGCAGGAGCGCCGAAAAGCGTTCCAAACAGGGGGTAGGGCTAGATTCATGGTTTGATTTTTTATTTATAAAAATGATTTAAATATATTAAGGTAAACTTCGTCCACAAGCCATTATGGCAATGGTGGATACCAATGCAAAATGCTTTGAAGCGACTAGCGTTTATTTAGTAATCGGTTTCTGAAATAAGAACTGAAAAGAAAAGGCCGTTAAAATGGCCACCTATTAAAAAACACCTTACCTCATATTATTCCCTTCTTACATATGATATCAGTGAGGAGTTCCACCAACCAAGGCTTAGTGTTGATTGCACCCAAACTTAACGAATTTCACTTATTCGTTAGTCACGTACATCCGTGCAAGTACCGCAAACTAGGACTTGCACGGATAAACGTGCAGGGGGAAAATACTTAGGAATTCCGCTTATTCTTCGGCAGAAATACGTACAGCTTCCGTAATTAGGGCAATTTTCTTACTACTAGAGGAGATTATTTTGAATGAGGAATACATTCTTCTTAAAGAAGAACTAACGCCTTCCACACTTAGGGAAACCTCCTTAGCAATCTCTTTATTACTGACAGAAGGCTTGGCAAAGATAATATTTAATATCATCCAAGAGGATTCGCCTAGTTTTGCATCAATAAATTTTTCAATTTTAGCCTTATCTAAAGCGATTGTGGTACGCTTCCCAGTAGAAGAAATCGCTTGAGCGGCAAGATTCTTTTTCAATAAATCTATCTTATTCAGCAGCCTCTTTTTTTCGTCCATATAACGTTTATACCTTGTGAAAGAAAAATAGGCCAATGCCCCTAAAAGTAGAATTATTCCAGAAATGCCAATCAAACGTTCTCTATAGGTCTTTTTTCTTTGGGCCTGTAATTCTTCGGTATATTTAATCTGAGCTTTTTCTTCCTGAGATTTAAATTCACTGACTAGTACCGCTTTTTGATTTCTAATACTATACATACTGTCTTTCGCATCGTGAAACACCTTATTCATATCTATAGCCAGCTTGTTTTCCCCTTTTGCTTCATAGATATTGAATAATAATTCAGCTGCATCACTGATTTCTTCAACACTTCCCGTCTCTTGCGCCAATTCCAAAGCCTGTTTTGCCAAAACAATAGAGGAATCAGGATTGGTATTTTGGTAGAGGGTGCCGAAATGAATCAAACAATTGGCAATTCCCTTTTTATCCCCAACCCCTCGATGAAGCTCCATGCTTTGCTTGAAGAAATCCAAAGCCTTTTGGCGTTCTCCAAACTCCTCATAAATCAATCCCATATTACTATAACAAGTAGCCAAGCCAAATTGAGAGTTGGAATTCTCCTTAATCAGCAAACCTTGCTCATAGAACTCCAGTGCTTTTTGATATTCCTTTTTTTTTCGATAGACGGTTCCTATGTTGATAAAAAGAGAGAATTCCTTGGCCGAAGTCCCCATTTCTTTGCTCAAACTTAAGGCGCGATCCAGATACGCTAAAGATTGATCATGCTCTTCCAGGTCCATGTAGACCAGTGCAATATTATTGAGTAAACTTTTAATGGTTTCTTTATTCTCCTGTTCTTCTGCGATTTTCAAACTAGCTCGATAACAATCAATAGCATTGGCATAGTCGCTTTGCCTCAAATAAACATTTCCCAAACTATTTAGAGCTTTAGAAAGCCCCTCTTCATTTTTGTTTTGCTTTTCGATTTCAATAGTTTGCGCTAGCAAATCTATCGCCTTTGCATAGTTTGCCTGTAAAGAAGAGGCAATCCCCATATAGCGCCTGGCCAAAGCCATTTCTTTGGGTAAGTTCTTGCTTTTGGCAAAATCATAAGCCATCTGAGCAAAAAGGAAGGCACTATCCGGTTTGGAATAGAGATAACCTTTGGTATAAATTTGGTGAATTGCTTCCAGTCGAATGGTAGCAACATTGGATTGATTTTCCCAAACATTGGATAGAGCATCCATGTTTACCTGCCCAATAGCGTGTAAAGGGCTTAGCAGCAACAATACTAAAAAAGGAAATAATCTCATAAATCATCTTTAATGTTTGCCTGACTAGCGGGCATGTTAAAGCTGGTTCATTCTATAAAAGAACCCTTGGTTTCCATTATTTGAAAACCAATATTTTGTAAAGCTGACTATGAATTAAAATTAAACAGGGCCTCAATATAATTTTTATTTCTCAATTTGCGGGTATTTTAACACAAGATCCGTGCAATGAAATTTGCATTTCCTCCCTTATACTAAGAAGGGTTTTAAATTTATTTCCCTTCATTCCTAAATCATTGTTGCTATTATTTGAATAACTTTAAGCAGAATCTAAGTTTTCCTTATATTCTTTTTTTGAAGTTGTAAAAAAAACCTACAAATGCTCCAAGAATCTATCCTCACCATCCTCATCAATGCCGCTGCTTTTTACCTCGGCGCTAAATTACTCACCGGCGTCAAAGTTCAAGGCTTTTTCGAAGCCATTGCCGTTGCCTTACTTATTGGCTTACTCAATGTCACCTTAGGTTTTGTATTAAAAATTGTTACCCTTGGAATTCTCTCTTTGGGCGTATTCACCCTTCTTTTAGATGCCATTCTAATACAGGTAACCGATTATTTTTTAAAAGGATTTGAGGTGAAAAATTTTTGGTGGGCCTTGGCTTTGGCTGCAATTGTAGCTCTTTTGGATGGGGTGATTGGGTGGATATTATAATGAAAATCCTCTGTCGTTTATCTTTTATACTTTTTTTATAAAAGCTATTGCGTCAGATTATTCATTTTATCTCCTAAAATCATTTTAGCAATCGAAGATTCACGTAGTAATAAACCCTATTGAAAAGAGCCTTTAAAATATTAGCCTGGATTCTTGGCATTCCCATCATCCTCTTCCTATTGCTGGGCTTGTCTTTGCAATTTAAAGGAGTTCAAAACTTTTTGACGACTAAAATTACCCAAAGCTTATCCAATCAACTAAAGAGCAAGATAGAAATTGCCAAGGTAGAATTCCGCTTTTTCAAGTCGGTAGACTTCACAGGAGTGTATGTGGAAGATAGCCGCCGAGATACCTTGCTCGCACTCGATCAACTTTCTGCCTCTATCGGCCTTTTCTCCCTTCTTGGAAAAAACATTCAACTAGAGGATGTCCTTATAAAAGGCCTTAGGACAAACCTCTATACCCAGCAAAAAGATAGTACTTTTAATTTCCAATATATTATCGATCATTTCTCTGCGGAACCTTCCAAAGAGGAAAAAGAGTCTTCTCCCTGGACAATTGGTTTTGGAAACATAGATCTCCAAAACACTCAATTTAGTTTTCAGGACAGCATTGGCCAAATATATCTGCACACCCAAATCCCCAGCATTCGTATTCACCCTAAGCAAATTGATCTGGTCCAGAAAAAGATTGACCTCTCTTCTTTAATTATTGACCAGCCTCAATTAAATATTGAAACCTTTATTGCGAATCAGAAAAAAACCAAAGACGATACTTCGCCTTTGACCTTCCCTTTTACGGGTTGGTTATTGGCAGCCGATCAAATTCAGATTAAGCAGGGAGACATTCGATATTGGGTCAACAACAAAGCGGTCAAAACCGGAAGCTTAGACACCGATCATCTTCATTTTTCACCACTTCAACTTGAGGTAGAAGCCTTTTATTGGGACGCTATTTCTTTACAATTACAATTGAAGGAATTGGCATTTGAAGATCAAAATGGATTAACGGTAAATGATACTCGCGCATTTTTTGCACTTTCTCCACAATCTATAAACATTAAAGACCTGAGCCTATCGACTCCAAGTAGTAAAGTCAAAAACTCTAGTAGTCTATCTTTTGATAATTGGGCAGCACTTCCCGATTTTTTACAGCAAGTTAATTATACCAGTCAGTTTAGCAATTGCCAATTGAGTCTACAAGACTTGGAATTTTTCATTCCCTATTTTCCAGAAGACTATCGTATAAAAAATAAAATCTACCTCAATGGGACGCTCCGTGGAGAAAAGTCAAATGTGGTGCTTGACAACTTACAATTACAAATAGGAGATTATTTAGATTTCCAATCGAGTGGCCAATTGAATACCATTGATCAAGTGGATCAATTAAAAGTTGATCTCGACTTAAAGAAGCTAACCATCAATTATAAAAAATTTAGAGAAGCCCTCCCTGTCCTTAAGCTTCCGGCCCTGGTGGACAGCTTAGGACTTATCAATATTTCTGGCGGCATCCAAGGATCTTTGGCTCAAATGAACTTGCAAAATTTCTTCCTCGGCACTTCCACTAATACTTTTTTAAAAGCATCCGGAGGAATCAAAAATCTTTCTACGCCAAAAGCGATTTCCTTCAAGCTCAACATCGACACTTTACACACCAAAGCAGAAGACTTGGCCTATTTCGCCACTGCTCCCCTAGCCCCTGGTTTGTACGAAATGAATAGCATCAATTATAAAGGTTTATTGGAAGGAGATCTATTTAACTTTGATTCTAAAGGAAAACTAAGCACGAGCATCGGACTACTGGAATCTGATCTTAGCATTTCTTTTAATCCTTCTTATTCTAATGCTTCTTATGATGGAAATATTCAGTTGCAAAATTTCAACCTAGGTCTTTTCCTGGGAGATACGGCCACCTTTGGGATGGCGAATCTAGAAGCAAGCATAGATGGAAAAGGTTTGGTCTTAGACAGTATGAACACCACCATAGAAGCAAAGGTGAATGGTATTGATTTTAGCAAATACGAGTATCAGAATATTGAAATAAATGGTTCGATAAATCAATTAGAATTTACTGGCTTTGCGGGAATAAAAGACCCCAATTTTACTTTTGATTTTGAAGGACTTGTGAATTTGCAGGAAACAAATCCGACCTTTAATTTTCAAGCGGATATTGATACCCTTGATTTATACGCTCTTGGTTTGAGTCCTTTGGTACTTCGCACTAGCGCCACTATCAAAAGTGATTTCTCTGGAAATAACATTGATGATTTTTTGGGAAAAGCGACGATCAATAATCTGGCAATTAGCAATGACACCATTGATTTCTTCTCTGATAGTCTAGTCATCAAAGCACAAAAAAAAGGAAGCAATAACAAAGAATTATTGATCCGATCAGATTGGTTGAAAGCGGATTTCGGAGGGGAGTTTTATTTCTCTACGCTAAGCCCTTTAATGAAGAAACTCTTCCATGAGTATTTCCCCATAGAAAACTTCCTTTCCCCAACAAATCATCCCGACAGCTTCGCTATTGAACCATTGGCACAGGCAGACCTCCCTGACCAAAATCTAAATTTTAAAATTAAATTTATCCAACCAGACAAGCTTTCTCAACTTTTCACTCCGGTTTTAGAAAAGGCTGATTCTATTTCATTCAATGGAGCATTTGATAGTGCCGACAAAAACATTAAACTGGCGCTAAGCGCTCCAAATCTGGTCGCTTCTGGATGGAAATTCGACAGCCTGAATTGGCTCATCGAAGGAGATGCCAAACAAATAAACTCGGTCCTTAATATTCCGAAAGCGGACAATGGTACGATGCTTTTTCGAAGCAATAAAGTCCATGTAAACATCGCTGACCAGATACTCGTCACGGATATTTTAATCAATAACAGAATCGATGAATCCGTCTTTGAATGGGGCGCAAAATTAAGTCCTGCAGGAGAAAAGTATCAGCTCACTTTTAGGGACAGTCTACTCGTAGATCAAGTACTTTGGACGCTTCGGAAAGACCATGACATTTTATTCTCCGATGAGTATTTGCACATTAAGGATTTTACATTAAATAAAAACGAACACCATGTCTCGACAAGCTCGACACAGGTTTCGACAAGCTCGACACAGGTTTCGATCTTAAAACATGAAAAATCCAAAGCGGAAGATTACAGCCCGCTTGAATTAATTTTTCAAGACTTTCAACTCAAAGAATTATCCGCATTAAGCAGCTTAGAAAATTTTGATTACAATGGTCTGCTCAATGGAAAAATCCAAGTCAATGACCTTACGGACAATCTGCATTACCTGGCAGATATTCAAGTTAATGACGTACAAATAAACGACACCTTAATTGGAAATTTTATCGTTCAAGCAGAACAAAACAGTAATGCCCCTGAAGTCAACATCCAAGTGGAATTGAATGGAAATGGGAATGATTTCCAAGCCAATGGAACCTATAATCTGGAGAGCAATGAGTTTGATATAAAAGCAGATATTAAACAATTGCCATTGCTTTTAATTGATCCATTCACTCTGGGAGCCATCAAGAATAGTAAGGGTTCTGTAGGAGGAAAATTTATCGTTCGAGGAACTCCTGATGTCCCCATCGTAAAAGGTCAATTGACTTTCACAGAAGCTTCTACCCGAATCAATTATTTACAAACGAGATATAGCATCCGCGATCACACCATTGACATCAAAGAAAATGGTATAGACTTTGGCAAGCTTGGCTTGTTTGATCTACAAGGAAATAAAGCACTTTTATCGGGCACTATTCAACATCAGAATTTTGATCGCTTTCACCTCAATCTAGATTTTAAAACGGATAATTTTAAATTTCTAAATACCCTCCCCAAAGACAATGACCTCTTTTATGGCACCTTGAATCTGGCTGCCGATGTAAAAATAAGAGGGACACTCGAACTCCCAAAAATGACGATTAATGCCTCTACCCAAAAAGGTAGTCAACTATTTGTAAAAGCCATATCGGAGGAAGAATTGAGCCAGCAAGCTGCTTATATTATTTTTGGCAAACCTGGCGAAATCCCGCTCGACAGCCTTCTGCTAGTCCGAGACAAAGGGGCTTATGAACGAAACTTAGAAATTGACTTACTCCTCAACCTTGAACTTAATCCCAAGGCCGAACTTATTGTTGTGATTGATCCAAGTAGCGGCGATGAATTGCGCTGTAAAGGAAATGCAGACATCACGGTATTGATGTCTCCTGCGGGGGATATTAATATCACCGGAATCTACACGGTGGTAGAAGGTACTTATCAGTTTAATTATCAAGGCTTGGTAAAACGTTCCTTTAATCTTGTTCCGGGCGGTCAATTGAATTTTATCGGGGATCCCATGCAGACTCGCTTTGACCTTACCGCAAAGTATCAAACGCGCACCAGCTTGTATACGCTTATCTCCAATGAGTCCACCTTATCGGAATCGGCTACCCGAGAAGCTAAGGAGCGCTCAGATGTAGAAGTCTTATTGACAATGAAAGGTAATCTTGATCAACCACAAATCAGTTTTGACTTGAATGTTCCTGAAACTAATAATGCCACAATAGGCTCCGTCACCACTCAAAAACTAGCGCAATTAAAAGACGATGAAAGCGAATTAAACAAACAAGTTTTTGGCTTATTATTGCTCAATAGTTTTGTGGCCGAACAGAGTGCTACGGCTAGTCTTTCTACTACTGGCGAAAACATTGCCTTGTCTAGTGTAAGTAATTTGATCAGCAATCAACTCAATCGACTTTCTGATCAATACGTAAAAGGCTTGGGACTTACTTTTGAGCTGGAATCTAACCGAGATCAATTTAGCGATCAAAGCAGTAGCACCACTACTCGCACCAATCTAAATGTTGGTTTAACCCAATCCCTATTCAATGATCGCCTAAACCTCAAAGTGGGTGGTGTGGCCAGTATAGAAAACAACAGCGAATCTGGAACGGCTTCGCGCCTAAGTAATATTGCTGGAGATTTTGTACTAGAATATCAATTGACCAAATCAGGAAATTATTTACTCCGAGTTTTTCAGCGAAGTGATTATGATGCCTTCAACGACAGTAATGTGAGCAAGACCGGAGTCGGAGTCAGTTTTAAAAAGTCGTTTGGGAAGTAGCATTCATTCTAAAGAAGTTGTTTTAAAACAGGTATGAAAAAATATATCCTCTTTCTATTTTTATTTTCCTTGATTCTATCTGCTTGTAATCCTACAAAGCATTTAGCGGAAGAGGAATTCTTGTACAATGGAGCAAGTCTAAAATTAGGAACGCCCGCCGCCGATCAACCTAAGGCAAAGTTAAGGGGAGAACTATTGTACAAAGTCAAACAAAGCCCCAACTCAAAAATATTTGGCAAACGCTTTCGCTTATGGGTTTATCAAAAAGTTCGAAAAAACAATAAAGGAAAAGGAATCGGTCATTGGCTAAAAACAAAAATCGGTGAAGCTCCAGTAATTTACCAGGAAACGCAGACCAGACAAAGTCGCTTGTTGATGCAGCGGTATTTATGGGACAATGGTTTTCTAAACGGAGAGATCAAAGCAGATACGATTGTAAAAAAGCAATTTGTAAAAGTGGTTTACTCCGTAGAGGGAAATGGACAATTTAAAATACGAAATTATAGCACGCCACCAGATAGTACCAATTTTTTGGCATCCATTAATCTCAGAAATAAAAAACAGAAAATTCGTCCCCGTACACCTTATCGGCTCGCAGACATTGATGCAGAAAGAGAACGAATAAAGGATCTTGCACGAGCAACTGGCTTTTATGAATTCGATCAATCTTCTATTTATTTTTATTTGGACACGGCCCTCCAGGAACAGCAGATGCTCGATATTTATTTGACCATTAAGCCTCCAGCAGGTCAGGCCAATTACTCGCCTCATCGATTGGGAAACGTCACCATTTACCCCGATTACAAATTAAATCAAGCAGCGGAAGATCTGGTAAAGATGGATACCATCCGGGAAGAGAATTGGACGATGATCCAATCAAAAAAAATCATCAAACTCAAAGCCCTTCAAGAAGCCATTTCCCAGGATAGTGGTTCGGTATACAGCCAACCATTAGAAAATCAGGCGATTAACTATTTACTTGATTTGGGTACTTTCAAATTCGTCAACCTTCGCTATCAAAAAGATTCGATAGATGGCCAATCCATTTTACATCGATACTTCTTCCTTACGCCGAGTTTGAATCAAGATTTTGGATTAGAATTGGAGGCCAGTACGGAGCGGAGTAATTTTTTAGGCTCCTCTTTTGGAGTGAATTATACCCATCGTAATATTTTTCGTGGAGCAGAACGATTTAAAACGGGCTTGTCAATTGGAGTGGAAACGCAGGCAGGTAATCAAGGCCCTTTCATCAACACCCTGGAAGCCAATTTTGATGCAGGATTAAGTATTCCCCGTTTGCTTTTACCCTTTAAAATCGCCCGACGAGTCAAAGGAGCCATCCCTAAAACCTTGATTAATTTTAAAGGAACTTATCAACAAAGAAATACTTTATTCACTAGTTTTTCTTTGCTAACAGAATTGGGCTATTCCTGGAAACAAGATCAATATTTTCAACATCAATTTTATCCTTTTCAATTTACGATTTTAAATTTGATTGAAGAATCTCCAGAATTCACCATGGAGCTTTTACAAAATCCCAGGCTTCGCGCTAGCTTCGATGACTTGTCTATATTTGCAGCCAACTATCGTTTTACTTATTCTAACCAACAGCTCAATGCCCGGAAAAATTATTTTTATCTCCGTGGAGAAATAGAAAGTGCCGGCAATTTAGCCAACCTTTTGGCGAAGGCAAGTGGGCAGAATAATTCTATTGCTCCGTATACTTTGTTTAGCAATCCAATTGCTCAGTTTGCTCGGGTACAGGTAGAAACTCGTTATACTCATTATCAACAAAAAACGACATTGGTTGGCCGTCTGATTGGTGGCTTGGCATTGCCTTATGGCAATTCAGAAGCAGTGCCTTATATTCGGCAATTTTTTGTGGGTGGATCGGGGAGTATTAGAGCTTTTCGTTTTAGGGGTGTTGGCCCAGGCTCCTATATCCCTGAAACAGAAGCAGACACGACCAATCTGGCATTTTTTGATCGCGTAGGAGATGTAAAATTAGAAGGGAATCTGGAATACCGTTTTCCATTGGTTCCTTATCTTAATGGCGCCGTTTTTTTGGATGCGGGAAATGTTTGGTTGGTTGGTGAAGCGGGAGATGCCCTTCCTGAGGGTAAGTTTTATTGGGATAATTTTTACAAACAAATAGCCGTTGGAACGGGTATAGGATTGAGGTTGGATCTTCAGTTCGTAATCATTCGTTTCGACGTAGGTTTACCTCTTCGAGACCCTGGATTAACAGAGAAAGATCGATGGATTATTAAGGAGATCAATCCGGGGAATAAAACATGGCGCAAGGACAATCTAAAGTATAATTTAGCCATTGGTTATCCTTTTTAATATTTCTTTTCCCACCAGAAGCTCTTGGAAAGAAAACAAAAAACAATGCTTTCGAACAAATTACATACATTTGCAGAAATCTATCTCTCTTATATGACACCACCTGTTTTTCCTTCCTCTGAAATTGACATAGTCTCCGTATTTTTTAATCGCATCTGTAAATCCCATTATCTCTTCCTCTTTGTTTTTATTTTTTCCATCCACCCAGCCTTTGCTCAAACTGATTCCACCTATATCGCCACCACCACCCAACCCAAGAACATAAGCTTTCAAAGTATTAGTAGAGATTTTGTGCTAGGCTTTCAAATTCCTGAGGAGCAGAAGGCCTTTTTTAAAAATTCTAATTTGAGTTTAAGAGTACGGATAGCCTTCAAAAAATTAAGCACTTCCTTTGCCCTACCTCTTGCACGATTTCGTTCGAATGCATTTGGTCGGCCAAGAAGTTTTTTATTTAATTTCGATTTCTACCCCTCCTCCTTTTATATCCACACCTCCTTTCGATACATTCGCATCAATGGCGAAAAAGTGATTACTAAAAATTTTATTAAGGATATACTCGAACTTGAAGGAAGATTAATTTATTCTGAAAACACAGGATACTATCTGTTCAATGCTTCCCAATTTTCTCTTTCTTCTGCCTTACACATGACGCATCGGCAAATCAAAAGTGCAGGCTCTGCCTTTGTTTATATTCCCTTAAGGTTTCAGTATTTTTTAAAAGAAGAGGGGGCTACTAATTATCCTGATTATTGGTCTTTGGACAGTCACCAGAGCATCCGCTTCGGATTGGGTACGGGCTATGCTTATTCCAGAGTACGTGGACATTGGACTGCAACTGGGCTGATCGGAGCAGGTCTTGTTTATCAAAAAATAAAGTATCAAAAAATAAACGATGCCCAATTTTTACGCAATGGATATCTCCAAGCGGACCTGCGTTTAATGGGATCCATCGTCCATAACAAAGAACGTTTTTTCTATGGCCTCACCACAGATTATTTCCCAGGCTTTGAGCATAAAACCAACTTGGGCCCTCACATTAGAAACTGGTCTGTAAAAGTTAATCTGGGCTGGCGTTTTGATTAGTTTTTTTTATAACATCATTCTTGACTCCCAAGCCTAGAATCATAACTTCATAAGCGGTCGCATCACTAATTAGGCTTTGGCCAAAAGCACCAAGCAATTCAACTCCTTACTATCTAAGCCTACCATTTCAATAGCACATCCCCAGCTATCTGTTCCACTCTCCCATCAATCGTCCGATATTCCACCATCCAAACATAAACGCCCTCAGAAGCCCGATTTCCATTGACCAAACCACCCCAACCATAATCCGTATCATTGGTCAAAAAGTCTGTTTGTTCAAACACCATTCCTCCCCAGCGATTCATAATAATAAAGCGATCCACCGATTCTATAGTCGCATTCGACTGCACATAAAACACACTATTAAAACCGCCA
>CALLVY010000377.1 GCA_938015925.1 uncultured Saprospiraceae bacterium | reverse complement strand
GCCGTTAACTCAATGCCTTCGATGATAAATAAAATCCATTCCTCCCAATGATTGCTTGTTCTAATATTTTGCAATCCCGCATAATAGTTGCTCTTATTTTGGATGATATATCGGCTGAGATAGAGAATTGGAATATCTAATAAATCCTGGAGAACGAAATACAAAATATTGATTATTCGACCTGTTCTTCCATTACCATTATAGAAAGGATGAATACTTTCAAATTGAAAATGAAGGATCGCCATTTTGACGAGTGGATCTTTATCTGTTAAGGATGGAGTATTGATGTATTTTTCAAGATTGGACATCAGTTCTTCGATTTCAGCTCCGTCTTGGGGAGGGGTATAAACGACTTCGTTAGTTGCCGGATTCTTCAAGGTCGTTCCTGGTACTTTTCTAAAACCTGCCTTGTTTTTTTCCAAAACTTCCTGAATCTCCTTGATGTGATTAGCTGTTAGGATTTTATGTTGATCGATTAACTGAAATCCCCGTTTTAAAGCTGCGACATAATTTTGCACCTCCTTGGTAGCAAATGCCTTCACTGTTTTTAATTGTAATTCCGCTTTGAATAATTCATCATGAGTCGTGATAATATTTTCAACTTCACTACTATCTTTTGCCTCTTGTAGGATGAGTGTATTCAGCAAAATTTGAGCGTTGGGAATGGTTGATGCTAAACCTTTTAATTCTGCTAAAGCACGATGCGCGTTAGGAAGTTTTTTTAAGATTTTTTTGCTTTCTACGTCGATTTGCAATGGCAGGGGAAGCAATTTCCAGGAATCGGTCATGTGTAAAGATTTCTTCAAATATAGTACATATTCGAGTTTCATGTAAAGAAAAACGAAAAATCTTTACACGAAAAAGAGCATATGCAAAGAAAATCCCTAAATCTTTACATAAAAAAGTCCTAAACCGGAGGAATCCCGACTTCCGTACCTGTTGGGCTTACCCATTCCATCGCAAGGGCGCGCTGTAGCGCAATGGCCCACGAACGATAGATTGTCGACCAAAACGGAGCGCTTTCTCTTGCGCTCGTTCTTCCAGATGGGGAATGCTTGAATAGGCTAAAAAAAAAGAAACTAAACCTTGGAGTAAATTTTTTTTAATTTTTAACAAAAAACTCAATTTTTTGATTACCTTTTTTGCTAAATCTAGATGAACAAAATGAGCAATTCATGCCAATGAACACAGATGAGGAATTCCTCCGGCTATTGCGGTCGGAGGAAGCAAGAGAAATGGAGAAGGGAATGAAGAAATTGTATCAATCTTATTTTCAAAACATCTCTAATTTTATTACGCAAAATAGCGGAAGCCTGGAAGACGCAGAGGATGTTTTTCAGGAAGGTATACTGGTCTTGTTCAATCAAGTCAAAGACCAGAACTTTGTATTGACCAGTAAACTAAAGAACTATTTCTATTCGATTTGTCGATATGCTTGGTTGAACAAACTGAAGCAAAGCGGAATAAGAATAGAGGAGCTAAAGGATTTTGGGGAGCCTACCCAAATGGATGACCTGGCTTTTAAGAACATGGAGTTGAGCGAAGAGAAAAAAGCCATGCTAGAATTGCTCCAGCAACTTGGTGAGGACTGCCAACAATTATTATTGCACTATTATTATGATCGATTCAATCTGAAAGAGATTGCAGTCCGAATGGATTATGCCAGCGATGAGGTCGTCGAAAATAAGAAAGCAAAATGTTTGAAGCAATTAAAGCAAGGGATTGATACTTCTTCTTTTTTCAAAAAAATATTCAAATAATAGGAAGTATATGGAAAATCCAGACCTGATCGATCGTTATCTTTTTGGACACTTGAGTTCGGAAGAAGAAAAAGAAATCTTGCTGAGGCGGGATGTGGATCTCACCTTTGCAAGAGCACTGAAAGAAAGAAAAAGTATTTTTTTGGGCTTGCAGGCATTGGGCAATGAGCAAATGAAAACGAAGATCAAAGCAGTGAGACAGAGGATGTTTGAGGAAGAGAGAAACAAGGCTTTTCAAAATAAGCCGCGTCCAAAAAGCAATCGCCGAAGCTGGATGGTGATGGCAGCGGCTATTGTGCTTTTGTTGTTTTTGGCCTGGCAGTTTCTTTTTTAAACAAATCGGCCTTATGTGGCGTCCATCACTACGCGAGCTATTTTAAGTAGATGAAAACCTCCTCAACGTAGCTGCCTTTTATAAAGCAAAAGAGTATCAGACCGCGATTCCGCTATTGCTAGCCGCTTCAAAAAGTCAAGTCAATAATTCAGATCTACAAAGCCGCCAATGCGTCCACAAAGTCTTTTTTGCTTCGATAAGAAATAGGCAATTGATCGCCATTAGATAAGACCACATTTCCACCTCGCCCTTTGTCCCATTCGCTTACCTGGTATAGATTGATGATGTGACTGCGATGAATTTTAAAGAAAAAAGTCGGCAGGATTTCAGAAATTTTAAACAAGGGGACTTGTACGAGCATTTTGCTTTCGTCTTTAAGCGTCAGACGAGAATAGGGTTCGTCGGCGGAAATATAAATCACCTCTTCACAGGGAATGACTTTAGAGGATTTGCCACTATTTAAAATCAATTTATTACTGTTGACTTCAGGTTCACTATCCTCGGAACTGCCTTCCTGAAGCTTCATGATATTCCAGGGTTTGATCCTTAGTTTTGCTCGGGCAATGGCCTCTTGGAGTTCTTTGATGGAAAAAGGTTTGAGCAGATAGTCGACGGCAGAATGCTTGACGGCCTCAATCCCAAATTGATCGTATCCGGTGATAAAAATAGTGATGAAGTCAAATTCTGTAAAGTTCTTAAAAATATCAAAGCCCATCCCATCTTGCAGTTCGATGTCGAGAAAAACCAAGTCCGGTTGATGTGTTCGAATCAGTTGAATGGCTTCCGCTACTCCCGTAGCTTGGCCAAGAATCTCTACGTCTG
>CALLVY010000376.1 GCA_938015925.1 uncultured Saprospiraceae bacterium | reverse complement strand
ACCTGATTCTAAGACCCTACCGGAACTTTGATACAGCTACTGGAAATCTAAAAGCAAGCATCTATTTTTGTCCAACAAGCTAGAATAAACTATATTTGCTCAAATTTTTTTGAAACTATAACTTTTACCATGAAACAATTTTTGTTTACAATTGCGTTTGGTTTTATTGCCTGCCTTCTGGTTACACCAGCATATGCCCAGGTAAACCTTCGATGTGCTGATGGTACAGAGAATTGCGTTAACTCTATCCAAACGGCGGTTCCTTTTCTCCGCATCGTGTCTGATGCACGATCTGGCGCAATGGGTGATGTAGGATTGGCCATTTCCCCAGATGCTAACGCTATCCATTTTAATGCTTCTAAATTAGCTTTTGTTGATAACGACTTAGGCTTATCTGCTACTTATACGCCTTGGTTGAGAGCGCTTGGTCTACAAGATGTCTACTTAGCTTATCTAACGGGGTATAAGAGAATCAATGAAGTCCAAACGGTTGGCTTTGGCCTTCGTTATTTTTCCTTAGGTAATATTGCTTTTACCGATATCAATGGTGGAACGCTTGGAACAGGAAGACCAAATGAATTTGAAATTGCGCTGACTTATGCTCGTCAGTTGGCTCCTAATTTTGCGGTAGCCATTTCTCCTAAATTCATTTACTCCAACCTCGCCAGTGGTCAGACGGTCAATAACATTGACATTTCTGCTGGTATTGCTGGAGCAGCGGATGTTTCCTTTACTTACAATACCAAACTAAACGTTACGCAGAATCCATCTAATCTTACTTTAGCTGCTGCAATTACGAATCTTGGTACTAAAATATCTTACACCAAATCGATCAATAAGGATTTCCTTCCTGCCAACCTTGGTTTAGGTGCCGCTTGGGAACTCAACTTTGACGAGTTCAACAGCATCACCATTGCTTTTGACATCAACAAGCTTTTGGTTCCTACTCCTGACACTACTAACTTTAAAGATAAGTCTATGTTTGCCGGAGTATTGAGTTCTTTTGGCGATGCGCCTGGTGGAGCTGGAGAAGAGTTTAGAGAATTGATGTATTCTATTGGTGTGGAATATTGGTATGACAAGCAGTTTGCTGTTCGTGCTGGTTACTATACCGAAGATCAAACCAAAGGGAATCGTAAATTTTTCACCGTTGGTTTAGGTTTGAAATACAATATTTTTGGTTTGAATTTCTCTTATCTGGTACCGACTACGAATCAGAGGAATCCATTAGATAATACCTTGCGGTTTAGTTTATTATTTGATTTTGCCGCTTTTGATGGTGATGGAGAATAATTTTTTCTTCTAATAAATCCCAAAAAAGGGCGCAACTGATGTTGCGCCCTTTTTTTTGGCCACTACAGAGGGTCTAACTTCAAGTTAGGCCCTCTGTTTTGAATCCGTTCTTTTTGTCTTAAAATTCTTTTATAATAGAAGCGGTTTAAACAAGTCATTAAAACTAAGGTTGTTTCACCAACTTTCGACTAAAGACTTCTCCTCCCTTTTCTCCCCTCAAAAAATAAAACCCAGGAAGCAGACTATGCAAGTCCCAAGTAAGTTCTCCATTCCCCACAATCTCTTGCACGCCTATTCTTTTACCTAAACCATCATAAAGCGAAATATTCATCACTGCCCTTGTTCCATTTTTTATTTGTAGAAAATCCTTAAAAGGATTGGGGCTTATCCGCCACAAATTTTGAGGTTCTACAATATTGGTCGTAATTGGATCGGTCCATTCCCAGGAAGAAAACCTAAATAACTGAGCAGGAAAAGTAAACAATTCTTCAGAAGCAATAAAGCCCTCCCCTGCTCGGGAAAAGACAATGCCTTCCGTCTGACCTAAATCCCCAAAAGTACCTATATTAATTCTTCGCTTATTGCCCGAAAAAAAATCGCCTTCCTCATAATCAAACAAGAGCCAGAAAAAACTTCCCGTTGCACCATAGCCCAATAAGGCCACCACACCATCGGGGCTAATATCCGCTCCCGTAATCAAACCTTCTACATTATAAGTCGCTCTTGGTGCGACCGTATAGTCGCCTGGTTCCGCTGGAAAAACATAATGCTTGGTTTGATTGCCCACCCAATCTTTGGTAAAGACATGTAAGCTGTCTTGCCAAAAAAAGAAAGCTTCGCAATCGTAAGGAGTATTGAGATCGGCGGGGGTAAAATCCGTTTGGTCGGCAAAAGAAAAAGTAATGGTATCGACGGTCCAAATGGTATCTTGTAAAAGTTGATTTTCTGAGATGCGATAGATGCTTAAATTTTGTCGACTGCCATCATTGTTTCCAAAATCTCCGACAAACAAATGATCAGGGCTTTCCGCCAAGTCTTCCCAATCCCAATTGCCAGTGGCCATTCGAATGCTTCGCAACACGCTACCATCCAAGGTATCCAATTCAAAAAGCATGGGTACATTACCACCGTCGTTTTGCGCCCAGAGGTGATTTTTTTTCCAAGCCAAACCGGAACACTCCCTGATAGCATTCGGGAGTTCTCCCAAATCCTCCAAGACATAATCCGTCATTGGATAAGTGCAGGAACCGTCATTGGTCGAAGCGAGCGGGTCGTAATTGGTCGCCAGAGGATCGGTACATCCCAACTGAGCAAAAGCAGAAAAGGTGGAACATAAAAAAGCTACTACCAAAAAGCCATTAAGCCGATATGAATACATAGATTGGAATTAACAGGGGAATGAAAAAAAACACTGCAAACCTATAAGCCGGATTCTGTAATTCTAAACGATCACTCGATATAGAACCTCTATCATTTATCTACTCTCGCCATTACTGACGAGATGTATCTGCCTACCCCCCTTGGCTTTTCTTGCGAAAAATTGAGCGAGCAACTCTTTTCCCAAAGGAACCAAGGTGTACATGACATTTCAACCCACAAGGTTTATCCACCCGACTTGTTGCCAAATCGAGTCGTGCGCTCTTACCGCACGTTTTCACCCTTACCGCTATACCCGTCGAAACCGATACAACGGCGGTAATTTTCTGCGACACTATCTGTACTCCAGCAAGCTGGAGGCCCATCCGTTAGATGGTGTGGTGCCCTGCGTTGTCCAGACTTTCCTCATTCCCGGTATAGACCGAGACCGCGATAGAGCGGTTTGCAGTGTTGGATTTTATGTTTTGTGTGGACACAAAACATAAGAGCAATATAGGGGGAATGGAGGCAAAATGTAGGAAAATGGCTTTTATTATTTTCCAATCCTATACACTAAGCCTAGTTCTGAATTATCTCTACCATCAATTCCACTCAAAACCCAACACATTTCCCTAAAAAACAGCCCCCAAATCCATCATTTCTCAAAGAAATAGGCCAAAAAAAGATAAATGGGTACTTTTGGATTAAATTTTGTGTTAATATGTTAGTTTAGTCCCTCCATAAACCCCATTTCTCCGTTAAGTCTATTGGGTTTTGGAAAACTTCCTTAGCACGGAGGGGTAAATTTTCTTAGCAATCGTGCATTTTACCGAATCCGACGAAATCAATATATGACAAAACGGCTTTACTATCTTCTCGGTCTTTCGGGCATCTTATTTTTTGTGGCTTTTGCCTTTGCCTTTTATATCCACTCCTCGGATAAACTGGACATCTATGCCCAAACCATTAGCCAACATTTG
>CALLVY010000375.1 GCA_938015925.1 uncultured Saprospiraceae bacterium | reverse complement strand
TGGGAAGTGTTTTAGCAAAGGTGTGCATCGGAGTAGGTTTGAGCGTTCAAAATCTAAGAAAATATTCGCGCAGAAAGTACGAATATTTCTTTGACATTGGACGAACCTTTACTGAAAATAATTTTTAGGCTAAAATATCTTTGGCAAATTGCCCCGGCAAAACCAATTTGATCGGAATGTCAATTTGATAAAATTGAGCCAGGCGATCGACTCGGCTGGAATGCAATAGCATTCACTGAGCCACGGCTAAAAAACTACCTGCGGATGCTCGGTAAATGCTATTGCATTTAAACCGAATTGGATTATTGGCCTCTGGCCACTACCAAGTACTATCCATACTACGGACGGTGTTCCCGTCTTGGGATTTACCTATCGTCAGCAGGATTTTCTGAGCTTTCCATTTTTTTAAAAATAAACTCTAATGTTTAGGCTAAAATATCTTTGGCAAATTGCCCCGGCAAAACCAATTTGATCGGGATGTCAATTTGATATAGCTGAGCCAGGCGATCCACCTCTTCTTTGATTTGTTCTGGACTATAGCGAGTAGAAAAATGACCAAGTACCAATTGACCAATATTGGTTTTGACCGCCATTTCCATTACTTCGACTAGGGTACTATGTTTGTTGTAGCGAGGATCATCAGTGTCCAAATCTGTTTTGTCCAGAAAGGTAGCTTCGTGAATCAAAATCTGGCTGTCTTGCCAGCGACCATCATTTTCGATTGGCGTATCTCCGGAGTAAGTTAGAATGTTTTCTCTAAGCTCGGTAGTAATCGCATTCGTACCTTTTTCCTTTCTCAAGGCTCCAATTTCTTTTCCACTTAAAGAAAGGTATTCTTCTTTGAGTTTTCTTTTGACCTTAAAAATTTGAAAAGACAAACTCTTAAGCTGATTGTCTTCGGTGGGAACATGCCGATTTTCAATGGCTTTTACGACCAAGTCCTTACTGATCCAAACTTCTTCGTTTCTATCCAAACCGATCCATTCTCCACGACCAGCGTGGGGATCAAATTTACTGGAAAATTCCGCAAGGGCAGGGAAGGAACCACAATCTTTTGGGAAGTATACTTTTGGAAAAACATCGCGGCCATTCAATTGCATAAACTGAAGCAATCCTGCGAGGTGATCTCGATCAGCATGAGAAACAAAAACGTGTTTTACTTTTCTGGATTTTTGCAATAGGTTAGACATCAATCCGTCTCCTGCATCAAAAAGAATTCCCAACTCTTCCACAAAATAGTAAGTAGAAAATAATGCAGTAGAGTATCCTGAAAGGGTCAAATGATTCATAGTTGCTTCAACAGGAATTGACTTGGAAAAGTTTCTTTTGATAAAATAAAAAACCACCCTTGAATTTCAAATGCTTCAACGGTGGTTTTTCTAAAGAGTAAAAATTAGCGAACGCGATACCTCACCGAAGTGGGGCCTTCCAGAATTTTAAATTCTGTTCGACGATTTTCCTGGTGTTCCTCTTCCGTACATTCTACACCATTGTAACATTTGTTGGCCAATTGATATTCTCCATAGCCTTTTGCAATGATTCTTCTGGAAGCAATACCGCGATCGACCAACCAAAATTTTGCAGCATCAGCTCGCCATTGAGAAAGCCTTTCGTTGTATCTGTCAGAGCCTCGAACATCTGTGTGAGAAGATAATTCGATCACCATATCTGGGTACTTGCTCATCAACTGCAAAATGTAATTGAGGTCTTTTTCGGCACGACTTAAAATTTCATCATCATCAAATGCATAGAGAATGTTTTTCAAAACAAAGGGCTCTTCTCGATAAATTATGATCTCCTCGGTCTCCGTAATCGGAGGTCTTTTTTTAGGTTTGTGAACTACCACTTCTTCCTTCGGAGGGATGACCACTGTTTCTGCAGGAGGTACTTTTTCCTCAAGGACAGGAGGTGTTTTCTCTACAATTGGAGGAGTCGGTTTTTCTTCCACGACAACAGGAGGTACAGTTTCTACGACAACAGGAGGTGTGACTTCTTGCGCAATCGGAATCAAAGTCAAAGCGACTATTTTTTCTATCGTACTGTCTTGAGTGATTCCATTGGTCGTAAAGGAAACATTTGCGGAAGTATATCCTGGTTTCTCCACGAGGATGGTATATTTTCGATCTTCAGAAAGATCTCTTTGGTAAGGATAAGTACTATTGATACTGTCTTCCACAATGACTGGGCCTTCCGAAATAGAGATTCTTACCGAATCCAATTCGTCTTGCACTAAGAGCAGTAAATCGATTTGGATGGGTTCGATTTCCTGGATGATTGGAATGGGTTCTTCTTTTTTCTCTTTGCGGCTGTGTCGATATTTTATACCCAACTCTACACCAGCCACCAAGCCAGAAGCTTTCGCTAAACCGGAGATATTGGAGTCAAAGGCAAAGCCTAATTCCCAATTGCCATATTCGGCGCCCAGAAGTGCTTGCCAGGAATCATTCATTCTCCAACCGGCACCAACATTTAGTTTGAAGGGCGTATTGTAATATTCCGAAAGCAAAAGGCCTAGTACGACCTGTGCGAGCACTTCTTTAGAGCCATTTAAATAATTGAATTGTGCTTTGGGTTCAAGGTCCAGTCGATCATTGAGTTGTCGATTGTATTTGGTAAAGGCAGAATAACGCAGGAGGAATTTGTCGATGGAAGAAAGGTCGTTGATGGTCGTTTTATTATTGAGGTGAAAAACGCTACCGCCGATTTGTAGGTTAGAAAGTTCATCCAAAGCACTGCTGAATACCAAGCCTGCATTGCCATCAAAATATTGTCGGGTGTCGCTTTGAAGCGTTTCGCTAAAGACATTGCCTTCTAATTGTTCTTCAAAAGCGAAGCCCGAAAAATTGCCATAAGCGCGTTGTAAAACGCCACCTTGGCCGCCAAGAGATAAGGTGTTTTTCTCTGATAATTTTAAATGATAAGCCAAGTTGAGTCTGATCTCATTGGTGGTTAAAGCACCCGTTCCCGCATCATCGTGGAAGACCATTGCGCTGATGCCAATGTGGTCCTGACTTCGGAATCCTTTTTGCAATTTAGCATCCGCAAAAAACGAAAAACTGGTATAAGCATCTGGAGAAACGGTAAAGCCTTGCTCGCGATAAATCGCTCCATATTGAAAATCCGCATCCGGTAAATTACCACTCATCGCCGGATTTAAAAGAAGGGGGATCCAATCGAATTGGCTATAGTGAATGTCCTGGCTTTGGAGCGAAATATTCCAAAGAAAAAGAATTAGTAAAAGTGGATATATTTTTAGTCTCATGATTTTTGCTTTTGAAACAACTCTTGTGTTAAAGAACCTAAAAGAGTCCTACCTCAATAAGGTGACATTGCCTTTGTACAATTTTTCATCTTCTCCTGTACATTGTGCTTTTATCAAGTATAAATAAACCGCTTCCGGTGCGGGCTCTGCTTTGAAATTTCCATCCCAACCATTATTCCCTTCTTCATAATAAACCCGTTCTCCCCAACGATTGTAAACTTCGATGACCACCGAATTGACATAAGGGCTCAGATTGGCCACTCTAAAGCGATCATTTTTTCCATTATTATTTGCAGTAAATGCATTGGGAATAAGGAGTCCATCGGCTACGCAAATATTTTGAATGCGTACTTCAATTTCTCCTTCTAATAAACAGCCATTGGGATCCGTCGCTTGTACGGTATAAAGGGTTGTTTCTTCTGGTGATGCTTCCGGATCGGGACAATCGGAACAGGATAAACTACCTGCCGGAGACCAGGAAAAATTATCCAAGTCATCGGTACTGACCAAGAGTTGAACACTTTCTCCGGTTTGTATCACTGGATCTTCCGGGCCAACTTCTATTTCACCGGCACCGAAAAAGGACAAGTCGAGACAGGTGGTACTGTCGCAACCATTGGCCCCAAGGTCAGTGACGCAATAGACGCCCACAGTATCATAAGTTTGTCCGTTGAATTCAAAAACTTCTCCGGGACATATTTCTTCATTGGTGGTAAGGGTTACACCATCTGTGAAAGTAAGATTGACACATTCAATTTCAACACAAGCACTATTGGCAATCGTATCGCAATAGGTACCTTCTGCTGTTCTGATGACGCCAAATATTTCAATTTCTGAACCTTCACAAATGGAGACATCCTGAGTATTCGTAACTGTTCCCGACATCAGGTCAATGTTTATGCTGATGGTGTCTGTACAACCATCGGTGGTCGTAGCGAGTACAAAAAATTCGGTGTCTTCCGTCAGCACAATAGAAATAGAAGAACATTCAGGGTCTTGGCACATTCCCACAAAATTCGGCGTCCAGGTATAATTGTCTCCTCCGGTCAATTGTATCTCCGTCAATTCTCCTTCACAGACTTCTGTATTTCCAATAGCCATCAAATCCAAGCCATCGAAAAAGGTAACTGCTACTTCATCCGTTGAGGAACAACTCGCATTGAAAACAGTCAAAGTATAGACTTGACTTTCAGGAACAAGAATCGTTGGATTCGGAAGACTTGGATCGTCGAGGAAAGGAACGCCTGGAGTCCATTGGTAAGTGTTGCCAGGCTGTTCTTCCGCATTGAGTTGAACGCTTGCTCCTTGACAAAAGGAGAGGTCTTGGCCTGCGTTAGCAGTTGGACTTTCGAGTACATTGATAAAAACGGAATCAATTCCTTGACAGCCAAAGTCATCGGTTATCGTCACGTAATAAAATGAACTCATGTTTGGCGTGACCATTTGAATCTGCTGATTGGGATCGGTAATGCCATCTCCAGACCAATTATAATTGGCACCAGCCGAAGCCAATAAGGTTGCAGGACTGCCTTGGCAAATAACTTCATCTGCTGAAATGATATTGGGTTGAGGCTGAACGGTGATCAGGTATTCGTAGCTTAGGATACAATCATCTGCGGTACGATCATTGAGAATCAGTCGATAGGTTTCTGGACTGAAGTCATCATTGATGGCAGAAAATTGTGCTTCTGAACAGGCTAAACAGGAAAGCTGATTAGAGGCCTCCCATTGGTA
Source organism: uncultured Saprospiraceae bacterium (assembly GCA_938015925.1). Classification (GTDB taxonomy): domain Bacteria; phylum Bacteroidota; class Bacteroidia; order Chitinophagales; family Saprospiraceae; genus CALLVY01. The sequence continues at coordinate 7,421 of CALLVY010000375.1, read as the reverse complement.
AGTATGTCCTGCGATGTTTGGTCGGCCAATGCTGAGGACCTCTCCTGAACAGATCGTATCCGTGAGGACTTGTTCAAAAATAAAGGGGCCTTGGATAAGTACCAAATCACTATTACAAGAACAATTGTCGTTTTGATCGAAGACCAACATTAGTTTGCATAAATCTTCTGGAGCAATATTGAGATTTGGAATACTTAGGATGGTACTCGTACCCGTACCGAGCAATTCATTAAAAGGAAAAGTACCTAAAAAAGTATCTCCCGGATCTTGCGCACCATCTCCATTGACATCCAGATAAAGTGCTACATTTATTTGTCCCAGCGTATTGGCTCCGGTATTGGAAATCATAAAACTAAGGTCACTTAGATTTTCATTTCCAATGACTGGGCTTGCCGTGAAATCGCTAAGATTGAGAATCGGTTTTTCTACATTTACCTGAACGACTCTTGATCCCGTCAATAATTTTATTTCACAACTGCTACCGGAACTGGTACAATTGGCATTCGCAGTAGTAGAGGTATAAAAAGGAATAGATAAAGCTTCGCAAGGAAAATCTAAGAAACCTTGTAAGAGGAAACTTACAGTGGCCGAAGTTTCACCAGGTGGCAAAAGCCAACTTAGGAGGTTGTTGGAAATATTGGGTTCACAAGGGATACTGCCACTACAAGAACCAGGGACATAACTGAGCCCGGGAGGCAATTGAGCAATCAAAGAATCTGCGCTGCCAAATGGAGCCGTAGAATTGACAAAAACTTGCAAACTTAATTGATCTCCACAGCCTGGATTGCCACTGGTATTTACATTGATATTGGTGGCATCTGGTGGGGTAAGACCAATGATGTTGATCGGTTCTCCGATTTTTGCAACGGAGTTGGTTGGGTCTTTACACACTTGTTCGCCTACTGCGGTATAGACAGGAAAAGCTCCCGCGAGAAAATCGCAATCGGTCAAAGTTTTATACCTTAAACTTAAAGCATTGTCCGGAACAAAATTGACTCCGGGTAAACCAAAGTTGGCCAAAGTGTCTAAAGCATCGGTTAGTACCCAACGATAGCGGCCATTGCCGAGGTCGAGGGGGTCATCAATGTCGATGTACATATTATTTTGAGCGGGATAAGCCATTTGGGAAACGCCATTTGGAATACTCATTCCTGGTGGCAATTGTACTTCTAGTCCCAATTGAAATACCGCTCCCAGGGAAGCATCAAATACTTCCACTTCCAGGTAAGGCATGGTGTCGCAAAGGAAGGCACTGATGCCAGTTGGATCCGGTTGCATATCAATGATGCCCGGAGAAGTTTGGAAACTACAAGTCAGTTCTAATACTTCACAAGGAAGGTCGATCGGGTCGACAAAGGGATCACAACTCCAGCCATATTCAAAAAGGATATCTTCTTCGAGACAAGACTCATTGATTCCAGTAAGTTGAAGTTGTAGGCTGTCTCTATTGCGAAGCGTTCCAATTTGGAAAATGCCATTTTGAGAAGGGTAGACCTGATTGGTAAGGGTATTGGTGATTTCAAAATTTCCGACCAGACCATTACTAGATACAGGACGAATCCAACAATTGAAAGCGGCCAGATTATCTTCGTCATTATTGGAGACAGGAGTATTGTCGAAAACAAAATCCCAGTTGACTTGATTGTTGAAAAAAGTGGCATCACAAAGTGCTGTTTCTAAATTAAGATTAGGTTGTCTTTGCGTATATCTTTTGGTTCCTGGGTATTCGCTTAAAAGTTCGGTGTATCCTGGAAGTGGTGCGTATAAAAAGGATCTTGGAATATTTATTTCCGTTTCTTCCAATCCGCATTCTGCCGTTTCGTATTCTAAAACCATTTTTACCGAATAACTTTCATCCAACAGGTTGGGAATTAGCGCAGAGAAATCCGCTACATAAAAACCATTGCTAATCGTAAATGGAAGAGAAGTATTGGTGAAAATGGTGGTAAAATTATTGCTGAGATTTTGAATATTAATATTGACTAAATTGATCGCAGGATGTACTTCCTGTCGCCATTCTAATAATTGACTAATTGGACGGAACTCATAAGGGAAGAAATTTCCAAAACGCAGGTTGATCGAAAAGTCATCTGGGTAACCGGAAGTTGTTGAGCTTTCACATTGTGGAATAAAGCTGGCGATGTTTGCCGGATTATTAATCCCATAACCTGTGACGTCAACGCCCAAACTTGGACAATCACAATTGAGTCTTCTTTCATTGGGAGAATTGAATAAATCAATTTTGGGATTAGCGGTAATTAATGCGGTACGAGGATTTACATAATAGACGGTATTTACGTAAGCCAGATTGTGTTTGATTTTAAATTGACTGGTGATCTTTATTGAATCTCCCTGGTCATAAGTAAAGTTTACGGGAACACCGCAGGCACTTAAGGTGGATACAGAAATGTTGTAAGTATAAGGCGAAGGTTCACCAATCATTCTTTGCAATTGATTGCAGGTATACCATTGGTTTTCACTGGCATCATAAATTTCTAAAACATTGCTAAAATTATCCAAACCACTATCAGGTGCAATCAGGGAAGCGGCTTCACAAGTAGGGAAGTTGGCAGAGGAACAATTGGCTTGTAGATCGAAGTTGATAAATCCATTGATAAAAGTAGTGTCTTCCAAGTCAATTCGAACCACGGTATTTAGATGCAATTCCAGCGTGTCTCCAGTCATCGCACGGTCGAGTCGAATATTATCAAGGTCAAATGGATCGCCAGGATCTGGAATGAAATCATCATCCGTATCGGGAAGTCCGAAATTGGTTCTAAGGAAAGAAAAATCAACGATTTGGCCATATCCAGGAATGGTATCGAGGCAAACCTCTATATCGCAAATGTACCCGTAAGGATAACTCGTGCAAGAATTAGGTTGACAAATATCGGGGCAGCTATCATCGATATCAATGGAAGCAATGGCTTCTGGAGAAATCGAAAAAGTTACACCGCCACAAATGTTGGAACAACTGGTCACCAAAGAATCTTTACATTCGACTTCATTACAAAGCTCTGCACAAAGAAACTGAACCGGAATATCCAGCGTGTCGGTTTCTAAGGAAAGTGGCAAGGTATAGTTGAGCGTGATTTTATCTAGCGTTGGAAGTTCTTCCACATTGACATTGGCTGGTGTTTGCCCAGCAAAAAGCCAGTCCGTAGGTTGTACCACCAGACCACAAGGGATGGATAAACAAATGTTCAAAGTACCAGAAGCCTCATCTATGATATAACTATCCAGCACATATTGGATGGTATCCGTAGTTCCATTTTGAAAGACATCCGTAAGTGGTAAGTATTGGCTCGTAAGTAGAGGAGGGTTGAGGCTTTGAGCGGAAAGATTTTCTTCTGTGTGAAAGATGTCGCCTTGTTGGGCACAATCCTTTTGGTAAGCGTAGCTGTACCGCCAGGCATTGGGGCCGGACTGGCATTCTAAAGGCGTACAAAACAGCGTATTCCAAAATACTTTTGCAGTAGCAAAGGCAGGGATATTGGGAATAGTAAAAGTCATGGCGGCAAAAGCATCGACTCCAGCTATACAATCTTGATCTCCCATGGATTGAAAATCTGGAGTGATCTCTGTGGTGTCATTTCCAAAGACCAACTTTATCGTTCCTCCAGGAATAAGCCCGGCTAGAGCTGTTTGGTTGATCGAAATAAATACATCACTTGCGGAAGAGAAAGGATCGGTATTGACTACAGTAAGAGATTGCTCAATCAAATCTTCCGAACAATAGCAGGTGGGATCTTCTACGCTGCTTGCAAACTCAAGAATAGGACCGACATTGGGATTTAATTCGATTTTTACGACTGCCAATTGATTTGGCAATGGATTGGCACAAGTGGTTCCATCGCATCCCCAGCTTACAAAAAACTCGGAAAGAAGAGAGGGTTTGTCAAAAGCACAGGCGGTGATGAGTATTCTTTCTTCCAGTACTATTTCTTCATTAAATTCAAACAGCCCGTCTCCATCTCCAATGGAAGTGAAATCACTAGGGCCAAGTTCGACTATAAACGTTTGATTGTCCGGAGAAACATCATTCCCCATATTGGCCGTGATCTCTAACTCAGAATCATGTAAATCGGTAAAAGTAAAAGCATCGGTTGATCCCAAACGGGTATTTCGAATATAAATCTTACGGATCACGGTTTGGCCCTTGGTTCCTTTGAGTACAGGACTATCTACTTTTCGAATGACCAGTAAAGGTGTTTCTACGATATAAGGATCAGTAGTTGTTTCGGCATTTCCTCCAGTAAAATTTAGCGAAAGCGTATTAGTGAATAAGGTTCCTGCATTGATACAAGTAAGTGCGTCACAGGGCGCTTTAAGCTTGACATTCATAAAGCTTGTTTGCCCAGCTGGAATATTGGTCAAATCAAATACGGGGGCACTGAGATCACTAATATCGGATTCGGTGGCTCCAAAAATACTTCCCGCCTCGTATTCTACCGCACAGGGTAGACTAAGCGTCAGCGTGACATTGGACAATTCACTGCCGCTCGTGTTTTGGACCGTAAATTGAAAGGTCGCATCCTCACATACTGTTAGGTCATCTGGATTGGTATATCCGATGACTTGCGAGCTTGAAATATGTGGTAATAATAAAAAGACCGATAAGAAGAGTAGGGTAATTCGTTTAATGCTTTAGGTTTTTACAAAAGAGATTACAAATTCCTCAATCCTACAAAACTCCTGTAAAAAGAGCTTTGATGGGATTATATAGGAAAGTAGTATTTGATTTTTCCTTGAAAAGAGGCTTTAGAATAAAAGAATTGGAAAAATTACCCCTTACAAGAAAAATATCTGTTGCATACCGGATAGCGCATAAACAACAAGTATAAGGAAAAAGTCCTAAAAGCATAGGTCGATACCATAAAAAATTGCGATTTTCCTAGTATTTATTTGATTTGGTATTTAATTCGGTCTTAATGTAAGCCAATTCGTGTTTCTTTCTTTCTCCTCCCTACTTTGTCGATCCCCCTACACTTTAAGGATTAAATAGGGAGAGTTTTAAATTATATGCTACTTTTGGGGGCTTAAATACGTTACAAATACGATAATTCTAATAACACATATAAAATTAATATGAGATCAAATTTATTCCTATTCGCTTTCCTTTTCCTTATTGGGGCTCTTCATGCTCAGGAGGATATTAATCTAAATCTATTATCTGAAGTAGATTATCCAGAGAACTGTAATGATGTGTGGGGCTATGTCGCTCCAGATGGTACCGAATATGCCATTTTAGGAACAGTGGATGCCACTGTCGTTATCAGTTTAGCTGATCCTGCTAATCCTGTGGAAGTCAAATATATCCAAGGTTCAAACTCTACTTGGAGGGATATGAAAACGTGGGGTGATTTTGTCTATGTAACCACAGATAGAGGTGCCGATGGCCTACTGATTATCGATATGAGTGGCGCACCTTCTGATATTACTTTTGAATACGTCAATTTGGAAGTTAATGTAAATGGCAATATCAGTGAAATTGGGAAATGCCATAATATCTATATCGACGAAAATGGTTTTGCTTATTTGTCTGGTTGTGATGATGTTAATAATAATGCCATCAACAACGGGGGAGTAATTATTCTTGATGTACACACCACTCCTGGAGTAGCGGTACATGTAGGAGAAGGAAGACCGACTTATTCGCACGATAATTATGTAAGAGGAGATACGCTTTGGAGTTCTGATATCAGTGCAGGTGTTTTTTCTGTACAGGATGTGAGCGACAAGGACAATCACAGTGTTTGGACCACAGAGTCTACCACTACTAATTTTACACACAATGCTTGGCTTTCTGACGATGGTGATTTCTTATTCACTACCGATGAAAGACCTAATGCATTTGTAGATGCATACGATGTTTCTGAACTAAACGAAGTCACTCGCTTAGATTCTTACCGGCCAAAGGCAACCGAAGGAACAGGAGTAATTCCACACAATACGCATTATGATGATGGCTTCTTGGTTACTTCCTGGTATACAGATGGTGTGATCGTTATTGATGGTCACCGCCCAGACAACTTGGTACAAGTAGCGGCTTATGACTCTTATGAACCAACCAATATTGGTGATGGATTCAGAGGTTGCTGGGGAGCTTACCCATTTTTGCCTTCTGGTTTGATCTTGGCTTCTGATATTCAAAGAGGTCTTTTGGTATTTGGTTCTACTTATGCTAGAGCTTGTTATCTGGAAGGTCAGGTAACTTCTACGCTCGATGGTTCTGCGATCAATGCTGTCGCTATTGATGTGCAAAACATTGTGGAAGCAGAAGTCAGTTCTGACTTTATGGGAGACTACAAAACAGGATATGCCAATGCAGGAACTTATATGGTCACCTTTACAAAATCAGGATACATTCCAAAAACGGAAGAAGCGATTTTGGTTAATGGAGAGGTTACTATTTTAAATGTACAGTTGGAGCCAATGAATACCCTTACTGTAAAATTGCTCGATGAAAGCAATGGTGCGGCAATTCCAAATGGAAAAGTAAGCTTTTTTAACAACACGGATGAATTCAACGTCAACGTTGGAGTAACGGGAGAAAGTACTTTTGCTTTTGCACAAGGAAGCTATGCGCTTTATGCAGGTGCTTGGGGATACCAAACCAAAAGTATGAACTTCGATTATGATCCAATGAATAATACACTTATCATTGAATTGACTCCGGGGTATAAAGATGATTTTGTTTTAGACTTGGGTTGGGCCATTGATAATATTGAGGCTTCTTCAGGAGACTGGGAACGTGGATTGCCAATCGGTACTACTTTTAATGGAGAGTTTAGTAATGTAGACGAAGATATTGATTCTGACCTTGGAGAGGAATGCTACATGACCGATAATAGAGGAGGAGGAGCTGGAGCTGGTGATGTTGATGGAGGTAGTGTCATCTTGACTTCTCCTGCAATGGATTTGTCAACTTACACTGAAGCAACGATGTCTTATTATACTTGGTTCTTTAATGCGGGTGGAGCCGGTGGCTCGCCTCTAGATGATTCCTTGATCGTTTCTTTGAACAATGGAACAGAGGAAGTGATCGTAGAAACCATTACAGAAAGCAATGGTGCATGGAGAGCGCAAAAAGAATTTAAAGTAGCTGATTTTATTAGTCCGACTAATAATGTTACCATCAGTTTCCGTACCATGGATCAACCAGCTACAGGACACCTTGTAGAAGCAGGAGTAGATGCATTTTTGGTGACGGAAACCGGTTCGGTTGGGTTTGATAAATTAGAAGATCTTGAAAGCCAACTGTCTGTTTTCCCTAATCCATTTGACAATACTTTTAACTTGGAGTATAATGTTTCTTTAGAAAATCAAGAAGCTAAAGTTTTGGTTTACAATGTATTAGGCCAAGAAGTATACCAAGAGCGTTTGCTTAAAAATGCAGGGACTGTAGAATTGGGAGCGAA
>CALLVY010000374.1 GCA_938015925.1 uncultured Saprospiraceae bacterium | reverse complement strand
CAATCAAGACGAAGCTCATTTTTTGTTTCGTAGCCAAAGCTACGGTGACCAAAAATAGCTGAAGTATTGGTTGTCAATGACTTGTCAAGAAATCATTGACGGCTTTTTTAAACAACTTCGTAGATATCGACGAGTTATTTTTTCCCGTCACCTTAGTCCTCTAATCCGTTTTTAAGAATAATTTACTTCGTCAATACAGGTGTTAATTCGGACTTGTTTTTCAGTAGATATTGGCCGACATAAACAAATAAAACCGGAGCTAAAATCAATACAAAAAAAGTAGTCCCGATCAATCCGCCGATAATCGTCGTGGCCATTGGCGTCCATAAAGAGCCGCCGTTTAAGGCAAGAAATAGTAGGCCAAATATGGTGGTAATGGAGGTCATTAAAACAGGAACCAATCTTGTTTTTGCTCCTAGTATTGCGGCTTCTTTGGGAGGGTGTCCTTTCTTTAATAATTCATAACTAAAGTCTACAAGAATAATAGAGTCATTGATACAAATTCCGATCAGACTGATCAAGCCGATGAATGCGGTGAAGGAGAACGATTGGCCAGTGATGAACAAGGCAAAAATGGCTCCCGTGATGGTCAAAGGCAAAATCGAAAGAATAATCAATGGAATAAGAAAGGACTTGTATTGAGCGATAAGTATGGTCACGATGATCAGGATGGCAATAAGAATAGCATAACCCAATTGGCCAAAAGATCTTTCCTTATTTTCAAAGTCTCCTTTAAAAGAAAAACTATACCCAGGCTCCCAATTCATGGTAATCAATTCTTCTCTTAGGTCTCCTAAAATCCGGCTGAGTTCTTTGTCGTCAACGATGTCGGCAGAAACGGTAGAGATGCGATCAAAATTAAAATGCTCCAATTGGTTGATGGAATTGGAGAGCTGTACATCCACCACTTTATTCATCGCCACCAAAGCCCCTTTACTGGATCTAATTCTGATATTTTTTAAAGCCTCTACTTTTTTGAATTCTTCTAATTCATAATTCAGTTTGATGTTGAGTTTATTATTATCCGTGCTGGTGAAGTCACCGATCACACTTCCTTTAAAGATATTTTTGATTTCGTTTTCAATCTGACTTTCCGATACCCCCAACATCGCGGCTTCTTTATAGTTGATATCAAATGCAATGTTTAGCTTTTGGCTTTCCATGGAATTATTGACATTGATGATGCCATCTATCTTTTTTACTTTTTCTGTAATGGTTTTATTGTATGCTTTTAGTTGCTCTAGGTTTTCGCCAGTCACCACCACTTCTAATGGATATTTTTCTGGCAAGCCTTGGGAATATTCTTTTATATTTATTTTTGCTTTTGAGATTGGACTTAGCTCCGCTCTTAAGTCGGTAATAAAGGCATTGAATTTCTTCTTATTGTCCAATTCTGTTTCGATAAATATTTCTCCGTAGGTGCTGGAATAATTGGCGGTTCCGATATTATAGTAAATCGTTGGATTCCCGTGTCCGACACTCGTGGTAAAGGCTTTTATTTCTTCTTTCTCGTGCAATATTTTTTCTACCTCCAAAACGACCTTATCGGTGTATTCTAAATTTTTACCTTCTTCTGTTTGGATCGTAATGTAAAAGAAGTTTTTGTCTGCTTTTGGAAAAAAGGTAACGCCTACGTAAGGAAACAAGGAAAGGGAAGTCACAAAAACCAAAGCTAAAACGGCTAGCGTTTCGCCACGATTATTAAGTGCATAGGTCAGTAATGTTTCAAAGCGTTCTTCCATTTTTTTCACAAAACTGCCCAATGGCTTTTTCTTATCTTTTTGGAGAAAGAAAAAACACAAAACCGGAGACAAGACAATCGCAATAATCAAGGAAGCCAACATGGTAAACAAAACGATAACCGGCATCGGCTTGATAAAATCTCCGGTAACATCTGGCATAAAAATGATAGGAATAAAAACAGCCATCGTCGTCAAAGTCGAGCTAGTCATCGGAAACAACAATTGGTTAACTCCTTCGACACAGGCATCCATTTTTTCATAACCTTCCTCCAAAAGACGTTCAATGTTTTCAACAATAGCGATGGCATTATCCACCAACAAACCCAACGAAACAATCATCCCCACTATCGTCATTTGATTCAATCCCAATCCCCAAAGATTCGTCAACATCAAACCAATAAAACTAGCCAAAGGAATAAAAAACCCAATGATCATTGCTGAACGTCCTCCCAAAACCAGGAAGAGCACCAGACAAACCAAACCCAAGCCCTGGGCTAAATTCATAAAAAAAGTATTGACCTGCTTGTCTACCTCATTGGCTTGACAATAAACATATTCCAATTGGATGTCTTCTTCGAATTTAAAATCATTGAGTCGGGATTTTATTTTTTCCGTCATCCTAATGACATCCGCATCTGTATTTTGATTGACATGTAACAACAAAGCTTCTTTCCCGATATAACGAGACAGCCATCTTTCTTTTTCAAAAGAAGATTCTATACTCGCAATGTCTTCCAATTTTAAAAAATCGCCACTCGCTGTTTTAATCAATGTATTTTTCAATTCGTCCAAATCGTTGAAGGCTCCAGTGGTGAGTACATTAAATTTTCGCGAAGAAACATCTACATCTCCACTTGGAATATAAGTATTGCTTTTCACCAAAACACTTTCTATTTCTCCAAAGGTGATGCCCTGATCATAGATCTTTTCCAAGTCGAGTTTAATCTGAATTTCTTGTTCCGGATAAGCGCCCATTGCAACGGCCTTTACTCCATCTACTTGTCGGATGATTCTCTGCACTCTTTTGGCTTCTTTTTCCAATTGCTCCCCAGAAACATTATTAGGGACCAATGCTAAATTGAGTACAGAAGCAAAATTGGTGGAAGACTTGGTCACTACGATTTCGCCTAATCCATTTGGTAAATTCTTACGGATAAAAGCCAAGGCATTTTTCACCTTGTCCATTTTCTTATTGACATCTATCCCTGGTGTAAAATCTATCATAATAGAAATGAGATTCCCTGAGATGATGGAACGGATATCTTTCACGTCATCCAAGCCATGAAGTACCTCTTCCATTGGCGACAAGAAATGCGTTTCCATATTTTCTATATCCGCCGCTACGACTGCTCTTACGCTGACCGCAGGAATATCAATGATCGGAAATTCGGTTCTTGGCGTATTGATAAAATTGAGCACACTAGCCAACAGGAGCATAAAAAATGCCGTACAGACGATGTGGTAATTTTGGATTGCTAATTTTGGAATATTCATTACTAATGATTCTTAAAGATTATTGGTATGTGATAATTTCAACCTTGTCGAATTCTTTTAAATCGACGGATTTGTCGGTCACTACCTGAATGGATTCATAGTCTCCATGCTCTACCAATAGCTCTTGCGATGCTATATCCTGGTAAGCAAAACGTACTTTCTGCAAGGTGCTGTCTGCTTTTAAAAGCAATACTTCTACTTCGCCACCTCCAACTTGCTCAATGGCATCAAAGGGAATTTTATACCCTGCTACTTTTTGGTCCATCAAGATTTCCACTTCTACTAAAGTCCCGTAAATCAATTGCTTTGGAGTCGCATCAAAGGCGACGACGACTTTATAGTCATTCCGCTTCGTGGCTCGGTTATAACTGATGGACTTTACACTTCCTTTGTAAATTTTCTTTTCTGGAAAATCGATAATGATATTAGCCGCCTGGCCTTTTCGAATCATGGCGACTTCCTTTGCGCTTAAGTTTAAAGGAATCGTTGCCCGTGCATTGGCGGGAGAAAAACGGATCACTTGCTGTCCTGCGCTGACCCATTCTTGCGCTTTGGTCATTACTTCTTCAATGACTCCGCTTTGAGGTGCAAGTAGGGTAAACAAGCCCGATTGAAAGCCTAGTAGTTCTTTTTTATTCCCTAAACCCTTGGCATGTTCTTCCTGGATTCGGATTTCATTATTGACCAAATCATATTCCAATTGAGCGGCCTCCTTTACTTCCAGAGTACTTATGCCATCTGCATATAAATTATTTTGGCTGGTCAAGTTTTTATGCAATACTTCCTTTTTCAAGTAAAGGCTATTGAGCAATAAGGCTACTTGTTCGGTTTCAAAAACAACTTGCTGGGCAGTATTGCTTTGCTCGGTATTATTTAGAGCAAGTAGGATTTGTCCTTTTTGAACCAACTGGCCTTCTTCTACATTCAAGCGTTCTACTTTTCCGGTACGCGACAAGCTCAATTTGATTTGCTCATCGTTTTCAATTTGACCAAAGGAAGCAATGTGTTCTACGTATTCCTGCTTGTCCAATTTAAGGACGGTCACCTCTTTAGGCTCCTGGATCTCTGCCACTTTTTTTCCTTCGGTCTTGCCATTGCTAAAAGAAAGCAAAAGCAGAAGAGGGAGGAAAATAAAGACGCTATATGTGATTTTCTTTTTCATAAGATGTTCTGTTTATGCTTTTTATTTCAGCAATTCCACTCCGATTAGTTGTTCTAGTTCACAAACCAACAGGAGGTAATCGTATTTGGATTTGGTGTAGTTCAGTTGAGTATTTTCAATATTGATGAAGGTATCGTAAACGTCAAAGTAGGTGGCTTTTCCAAGCTCGTGTTTCTTTTCCATTTCCAATCGCAGTCCTTCCTGATAGCTCAAACTCTGCGAAAAGTAATCTAGCTTTTCTTGTTCTATCTCTATTTTCGTGTGTAATTTTTGAATCTGTTGTTTGGCATTTTGCTTGCTGTTATGTGTTTCCAATTGTCTTTGTTTTTCTTTATTAGCGACTTGTTTATTTTCTATTCTTTTCTTGGAATTATATAAGTTCCAATTGAATCGAAGGGAAGCACCGAGGTACAATGGCTCTTCGCTAAAATTTAAATCTCGTCCTTGCAAACCAGCGTTCAAGGCTAGGTCTAAAGAGGGTTTGAAATTATTTTGAGCTTGCAAAACCTGGCTTTCCAGGATAGTCGATCGTTGATCGAGTAGTTTTAATTGGAGGTCATTCGCAGACCATAATTCCAATAAGTCCTCTACTTTATAATCTAGATCGTAAACTTCCTGATCCAAGGCAATCCCAATAATTTCTTCCCCCTCTCTTTTCCCTAGCATATCCGACAAACCCAAGTGGTCATCTGCCAACATGGCGTTTTGTTCCATAATCTGCATTTGTATTTCGAGCTGATCCAATTTCATTTTATCCAATTGGCGTTGAGCTATTTTATGATTGCGCTTTTTGCTTTCTAGTTGTTCATAAAACAGCTGTGCCTTTTCCTTTTTGGTTTCCAATAAACGGATCGTCTCTTTTCGTTTGAAATACCAGAAATAGCGCTTTTTAAATTTGCTCCATTCCTGGACTAGTAGTTGTTGATACTCCAATTTTGCCAATCGCTGCTCCAATACTTTG
>CALLVY010000373.1 GCA_938015925.1 uncultured Saprospiraceae bacterium | reverse complement strand
CCAATTGATGTTTACCATCTTCGGTGCGCCTCAACGCCACGGACAACGTGACTTTGAACACAATATTGGAGACCAAAGAAATGTTTTTGGTAAAAAATGGAATGACGATTTCGGATCTTACCAAGGACGTGATTTCTTGATCAGAGATAACTTCTATCACAAGCCTCAAGCTTCTTTAAATCACATCTGGTCGATCAGCCCAAGCACTAGTTTGATCACTGCAGTCTACGGATCAACTGGTCGTGGTGGTGGTACCGGAGACATTGGAGGATTTGTAAGAGCTGGAGGTAGCTACAGTGAAAGAGAATTCCGTCAGCCTAAAGATCAATATGGTCACCAGCAGTTTGACCAATTTGCTTTGTACAACACTGGACAGAAAAATACTTTGCACGATTCAATGATGACTCCACTTACTTATGTTATCGGAAGAGATACTTCTTCTGGTTTTATTTCTATCCCTGCTAAAAATAGAAGAGATCCTCAAGCTGGAGAAAATGGCTTAATCAAACGTGCTTCTATGAACGAACACCAATGGTATGGAATCCTTTCAACTTTGAATACTCAATTGTCGGATAACCTCAACCTAAACGCAGGTATCGACATGAGATGGTATACTGGTTCTCACTACCGTAAAACAATTGACTTGTTTGGTGCTGATATGCATTTCGATAGAGATAATATCAACATGATGGATGATTGGGTAGATATGAATGGTGATGGTGTTAAAGATGCGAATGAAATGGGTAACCTAGTGCGGCCTACTAATTCTGCTAGCCGTTTGTTCGGTAATGTAGGAGTAGAGGATAGAATCGATTACTACAATGATGAAAACATCAACTGGTATGGTGCTTTCGGTCAGCTAGAGTATACTTCTGATATTGGTTTGTCTGCCTTCGTTTCTGGAGCGGTGAATTTATCGCAAATGAGACGTATCGATTTCTTCAACAAAATCGAATCTGAAAATACGACAGACTGGTCTTCTTTCATCGGTGGAAACGCCAAAATTGGAGCCAACTACAATATTGATGATTTCAATAATGTTTTTGTAAACGCTGGTTATATCGCAAGAGCACCTTACTTTGATGCCCTTTACACGACTTTCAATAACGATGAAGTTAATGAAGAAGCCGCAAATGAAAATGTACTGGCTTTTGAATTAGGTTATGGCTACAGAAGCCGTGCTTTCCGCGCCAATTTGAATGGTTACTACACTAGCTGGCAAAACAAAACAGAAGTTTCTAATGGAAGAGATACAGATGGAAATATCCTATTCTTGAACCTACTTGGTGTGGATGCTCTACACAAAGGAATCGAGTTAGATTTTTCTTATAGCCCAGTAACTGCTTTTTCTTTACAAGGTTTTGCTTCTTTAAACGATTGGCAATGGGCTAATGACCCAAGTGGAGTGCTTTCTGACGAAAACCAAAACGTAATTAGAGAAGACAATTTCTTCCTAAAAGGTCTTAAAGTAGGAGATGCTGCCCAAACAACCATGGGTATTGGTGCTACTATTGTAATTGGAGCTGGTCTTTCTATAGATGGTCAACTCAATTACTACGACAACCTTTTTGCAGAATATGCTCCTACGGATAGAGATGATGAAGCTCTTGTTGGAGTTCAACCTTTATTATTACCTAGCTATGCATTGCTTGATGCTGGTGCGACTTGGAAATTTGACCTTGGAGGTTTCAAAGCTCAAGCTCGTGTAAATGTCAATAACGTAATGGATAAAGAGTACGTTGCTGAAGCAGTAGATAACGCAAGTGCTGAGTTTGGTGATAAAAGAGATACACCAGAACATGCTGCTTTAGTCAATGGTACTAGAGGCTGGTTTGGTTTTGGTCGTACTTGGAAGGCTGCATTGAAATTATTCTTCTAAGCTAAATTCTAAGTAAACGCTTAACTCAAACTGAGTTTTATTAAAGAAAAGCCATCTTGAACACAATTCAGGGTGGCTTTTTTTTTTTGAGCCCCACTTTTTAGTTAGTTTTGCATTAGATATTTCATTTATATCTATCCTTTAATTGATTTTTTCACCACAACTCTTATACCTATTAAGCGTATGAAAAATTTCCTTACACTATTATTTTTTAGCCTGTTTTCCTTGGGTTCGGCCCAGGCAGAATTGGTGCTTACCGCAGTTTTTGACTGTGATCTCTCGGGAGGAACTCCCAAGGGCGTAGAAATCTACGCTACTGCCGATATTTCGGACTTAAGTATTTATGCCTTAGGTTCTGCCAATAACGGTTCTGCTGGCGCAGATACAATTGAATTTAACTTCCCTGCTGGTTCTTTAACAGCTGGCGATTACATTTATGTTGCCTCTGATTCTAGTCAGTTTGATGCTTTCTTCGCATTCTTTCCTAATTACGTCTCCTCTGCTGTCAATATCAATGGAGATGATGCTGTCATCCTTTTCAAAAATGGTGCAAAGCACGATGTTTTTGGAGATATCATGATGGACGGTACTGGCCAACCTTGGGAATACAAGGATGGTTGGGCTGCTAGAGTTCCTGGAACTGGTCCAGATGCGACTTTTGTTTTAGCCAATTGGACTTACCTAAATGGAGGAGTTGATGGTGAAACCACCAATGCTACTGCTGCTAATCCTGTTCCAATCGGAGTGTATGGAGGTGGTTCTTCTGCTGATGTAACGGTTGATGTTGGAGGAGGGACTAATATTTTTGCTCCTGCTGATATCACGATCAATGTTGGTGAAACAGTCGAATGGGTAAACATAGGAGGATTTCATAACGTAGATGGTTCTCTAGCCACTTACCCAATGAACCCAGAAGGTTTTTCTAATGGAGCTGCTTCTACTGCAAGTTGGACCTTTAGCCATACTTTCGGTACTGCTGGAGCATACGATTACGAATGTACGCCACACGCTGGACAAGGAATGACTGGAACAGTTACAGTCAATGCTTTACCTGTTGTAGATTATCCTCCGCTTGATATTGCTGTGGTTACTACAGTGGATACGGATGGAAATCCTGATTCTATTGGAGTAAAATGTTCTTTGACAGGAGTCGTTCATGGTGGTGACTTTAACGAAGGTGGAACAATCGCTTTCACTTTTATTGATGCAACGGGAGGAATCGGATGCTTTAGCACGAATGATTTTGGTTGGACCGTAACAGAAGGAGATAATATTACTATTGAAGGAAATATTTCTCAATTCAATGGCTTGAGCCAAATCTCTCCTGATACCATTATTTTGAACTCTTCCGGAAATGCCTTGGTAACTCCTCCGGTAGTTACTGCATTAGATGAAAGTACGGAATCGGAATTGGTTCGTATCAATAATCTTTACCTTGCTGATCCAAGTCAATGGCCTGGAACCAGTACTTCTGGTTGGAATGTAGATGTAACCAATGGTACCGATACTTTCACCATGAGAATTGATGATTCTGTTGATCTGTTTACTGCAGCTGCACCAACTGGTAATTTTGACCTGATCGGTATTGGTTCGCAACGAGATACTTCTGAGCCAAGAGATGAAGGCTATCAAATTTTCCCAAGATATACTGCAGATATTATTCCTATTATTCCTCCTACTATCAGTGCTGTTGATGATGTGGTTGTCACAGAAATCAACATGCCTGTAACGATCAATATTCTAGGAAATGATGGTTTGCCAAATGCTTTAGATACCGTATACCTTGTTACTATTCCTTCTAATGGTACTGCAGGAGTAAATATGGACAATACCATTACTTATGCTCCAGATGTAGACGTTTGTGGAACAGATTTATTTACCTATGCTATTTGTGATAATGTAGGTTGTGATACTGCAATGGTAGATATTACGATCAATTGCCCGGTTTCTTACCCTCCTTATTCTATCGCGACGGTCACAACTACAACTGGTGGTGAACCTGATTCTTTGGGAGTTACTTGTGAAATCACTGGAATTGTTTACGGTGTAAACATGACTGCTTCTTCTGGAGGACTTCAGTTTACGATCATTGATGCAAACGATGCCGATGCTGGTATTGGCTTGTTCTATGGGGATGGTAATTTTGGATACACTGTTCAAGAAGGAGATGAAGTAACCATCCAGGGAAGCGTAGGATTCTTCCGTGGAATGACTCAAATGAATCCTGATACCGTATGGAGAGTATCTGAGAATAATGCATTGCATATTCCTGAAGTAGTAACTGCACTTGGTGAAGGAACGGACTCTAAACTCATTACCATTGAGAATCTAACCATCGTAGATGGTGCCGATTGGGGGACTGGTGCTTCTGGTTTCAATGTTGAAGTAAGCAATGGTACAGACAATTTCTTTATGCGTGTCGATAATGATGTAATGGATGTTTATAATTCTATGATACCCGCTCAATCTTTCAACCTAACCGGAATTGGTGGACAATTTGCTTTTGATCCTCCTTTCGATGTTGGCTACCAAATCTTACCAAGATACTTGGCGGATATTGATTTGATTAGTGGATTAGAAGATGCCGCAGAATTTGGAAAAATTCAAGTTTATCCTAACCCAGTGAGTGATCGCTTGGAAATCGTATTGGAAGAAGAAGTAGATCGTATCCAATTGAGAAATTTATTGGGACAAGTGATTCTTACAGATCTCCAACCTGAACTAAGTTCAAGTATGGATCTTTCTGAATTGCCAACAGGAATTTACCTCTTGTCTTTCTATAATGAAACAGGTAGCTGGACTACGGAAGTGGTAAAGCAATAATACCAAAAGGTTAATCCTTTTTTAAGGGTAAACCTATTTTATGAAAAGCCCTCCAGTGTTTGCTGGAGGGCTTTTTCTATAATTTATTTTGAGATTTGAATCAGATGTATTGATTCAAAAAGAAAAAGATTAAGGAAAAGGGGAGCACGAAGCGCCTAAAGTTTATCGTTATTAATTTTAATAGTACTTTTATCAAAATTTTAAACGCCTAATATTTTCTAGAGAAGACCTTAAAAAATATGAATCAACGTAAATACAGATTGGGCTTAGGAATGTCTGGAGGAGGCTCCAGAGGAGCCGCACATGTTGGTGCCTTACAAGCTTTTGAAGAAGCTGGGATTCGCCCGGATGTGATTGCAGGAACAAGTGCAGGTGGAATTGTAGGGGCTTTATATGCTGCGGGCAAAAGCCCGAAAAGTATTATGGATTTTATAGGCCAATCAAGCTTGCTAAAAGCTTACCGACTAAGTCTTCCGACTAATGGCTTAACACCTTTTACCTTCTTGAGGAATAAAATGGCAGAGCTGATTGAAGAGGATTCTTTTGAAGCTTTGAAAATCCCTTTGCATATTGGTACGACCAATTTAGAAAAAGGCGAGATGGTGGTTTTCAATAGTGGACAGCTCTATTCGGTCGTACAAGCTTGCGGTTCTATTCCGATGCTTTTTAAACCCGTAGAAATTAATGGCGAATGGTATGTCGATGGGGGAGCGATGAATAATTTTCCCGTCCAATGTATCCGTGACCAATGCGATTTATTAGTTGGTATCAATGTAATGCCAACGGTACCTATTTCCAAAAGAAAAGTGGGCGGCATGGTAGGCGTGGCCTTGCGTTGTGTCTATCTCGGAATCGAAGTCAATAGTGGCCCGGGAAGAGCACTTTGCGATATACTCATCGAACCCCAAGAGCTTTATGATTATGATGTTTTCCGATTTAGGAAAGTAGACGAAATGTACCAGATTGGTTATGAAGCTGCGCAAAAAGCGATTCCTGCGATCAAAGAAAAATTGGAAAACCTGGACTTAGTCTAAATGGACCGCAATTTCTTCTTTCCCTTTTATCGAAACGGCAATGTGTTCTTGCACCGTTGTCGCTAAAGACAATCCCCAATAATTGACTTCTACCGGGAAGGATTTGTGTTTTCTGTCTACCAATACGGCTACTTCTATTTTCTTAGGCAAAACCTCCATCAAAGGTTTAAAAGCATAGAATATGGTGCGCCCGGTATTGGCTACATCATCGACAATGATCACGACCTTATCGTTCAAATCTTGAGCAGCCATTTCGATTTCTACTTCCGTTGAGATCGGGTTTGCAGGGCTCAGGCGGATTCGGGTTAGCGTTACCGGAATCTCCGTGATTTTCTTTAGCCGCTTAAACAACAGTTTTGCAAAGGTCAAACCATTATTGTTGATGCCCGCCAAGATAATTTCTTCCTCGCCCAGGTTATTTTCTAAGATTTGTATGGCCAAACGCTGTATTTTACGCTCGATTTGCTGTTTATCCAGTAATTTCATAGGAGCTAAGGTAATTATTCTTCTAAAAACTATTATTTCTTATACCCGTTAAAGATAAAATTACTAGCATTTTTTTTGCTAATCTAGATTAGATCGTAAATTGGGAGTCCATTGGTTCCAATTTTAAAAAAAATGGACCATATCACACAGCGTTTAAAAAATCAACCTATAAACTATGTTGCAACAATTATTTTTCGCAATAGTCGCCATAGCTGCCTTATCCTATGCTTTTCGGCAATTTATGACGATTCGTAGAAATATTCTGTTAGGAAAAGACGAAGAAATTAGTGGCGATGAAGGTCAACGATGGAAAAATGTGATGCTCATCGCTTTTGGCCAAAAGAAAATGTTTAAGCGTTGGATTCCGGCTACCTTCCATTTATTTATTTATGTAGCCTTTCTATTTACTCAAATAGAATTAATTGAAATCCTGATTGATGGATTTTTTGGAACCCATCGTTTCTTTGCGGACAAAATTGGGATACTGTATCCCATCATGCTCAATACCATTGAAATATTATCTGTCTTGGCATTAATAGGAACTTTTGTGTTCTTAGCTCGTCGAAACCTCTTAAAAATTCCTCGCTTTCACAAATCTGAAATGACTTGGTGGCCAAAATTAGATGCCAACCTCATTCTCATAGGGGAACTCGTCCTTTTGGCAGGTATCTTTTCGATGAATGGCGCTGATGCCGTTTTGCAAAAATTGGATCCAGAACATTACCACGATACTGGATTTGTACTCTTCTCGGGTACTTTTGGCCCTCTACTATTAGGAGGGCTAAGTGAAGGCGTTTTAATCATATTAGAACGATTTGGTTGGTGGTTACACATCCTCACCGTTTTTGCTTTTCTAAATTATCTGCCTTCTTCCAAACACCTGCACATCATGCTGGCTTTTCCAAACACCTGGTACGCCCGTTTGCAGCCCGCAGGTGAAATGAACAATATGCCAGAGATCATGGATGAAGTAAAATCTATGATGGGACTTTTACCGGAAGGAGAGGCTCCCGCAATGGATGAGGAATTGCCAGAATTTGGTGCCAATGATGTTTTTTCATTGAGTTGGAAAAATGTGATGGATGCCTATACTTGTACGGAATGTGGTCGCTGTACCTCAGAATGCCCAGCCAATATTACCGGAAAAAAACTATCCCCACGTAAGATCATGATGGATGTCAGAGACCGGGCAGAAGAAATTGGAAACAACCTCGATAGCGGTCATTTCAAATGGATACAAGAAGATTTGCGCAACGAAGCCAATGCACTGACTAAAGCCAATTATGATGATGGAAAAAACCTTTTTGATTACATCAGTAATGAAGAGCTACATGCTTGTACAACTTGCAATGCCTGCGTCGAAGCTTGTCCGGTAATGATCAATCCATTGGATATCATCTTGCAATTGCGTCGCTACGAAATCCTTACGCAATCTGCTGGTCCTGCGGATTTAGTGCCGATGTTTACCAGTATTGAAAACGGTGGTTCTGCCTGGCAGATTCCTGATGATCGAGATAAATGGGCAGTAGATGCAATGAGCAAAGATTGATCTCAAAACATGCTTACGATTTTTAAAAAAAAGAAGTTGTTTTAAAATGTCTGCTGAGGGTATAAAAATTGGATTTTAACTTCAATTGAGGCTTTTTTTGAGCCGCATAGCCGCGCTACGGGGCGATAAAAAATAGCCTGCCCCGCATTAGCTGCGGGGAAAAGTGAAGTTAAAAGACTTTTTTAGACACCAGTAAGAGATTTAAAACA
>CALLVY010000372.1 GCA_938015925.1 uncultured Saprospiraceae bacterium | reverse complement strand
TTGGCGAGGTACAAAAACTCGTGGATGGGGTATTTATTGATCGGGTCTTGAAAGAATTGGCGGTCATGCATCAAGTGAGTCAAGAGGCTTTGAATCGTTTTTTGCCGGAGGAGGAGGAAGAGGAATTTGAGGAGATTATTTAGGGAGAGGATAAAAAGAGATAATGGTATTTAGGTGTCCCGCAGATTGCGCTGATGTCGCAGATCATTTACGATCGAACGTCATTCTGCGCAATCAGCGAAATCTACGGGAAACCAAACACCTTATTCGTCCTTACTACTAATCCGTTCTTTTAAAAAACTCTTCATCACCGCCAGCCCCATTTCAAAATTCTTATTGTTGTTGATTACCAAATCTGCATCCTCCATATAAGGCTGGATGTATTTTTCAAAATTGGGTAAGACGTGGGCTTCATAGCGATACAAAACATCTTCCAAAGGATAATTCCGCTCCACCCGATCCCGTTTGATTCGGCGAATCACTTTTAGGTTTTCCTTCGCATGTAAGAAAACTTTTAAGTCGATTAAGTTTCGAATCTTTTTATAATGAAAAATAAATAAGCCTTCGACAATAATCACTGGTGCCGGATAAAAGGTCAGAATATTAGGTTTGACGTTTTTGTTATTAAAAGTATACTCTTCTCTTTCTACGATTTCTCCCGCAAGCAATTTTTCGACATCTCTCGTAAATTCTTTTTTATAAATAGAATTGGGTCGATCAAAATTTTCAACACCTTCCTTATCTTTCTTTTGCTGGTCTTTCGGACGATAATAATCATCTTGAGAAATCACACACAGTTCTTTCTTCGAAAACTCTTCTTCCAATCTTTTGATAAAAGAAGTTTTTCCCGAGCCACTTCCGCCAGTAATCCCAATAATCAAAGGTTTCTTCATTGTGTTTTTTTATTCGTCATTTCGTATTCGGAGTGTAAATTAAGTATTTGGCTAAAAATATCCGAGTGATCTCCCAAAGAATATTTAAAGGAGCCAATCTTCTCTATAAATCCAGTAAAAACAAGGACTTCAGGCTGTAACTGAAGATAAAAAAGCAATTCTTTTGCCTTCCCATTCTATTTTTTTCAAAAAAACTTTCTCCAATCTTGTAATAAAATCTCCGTCTCTGCGACTAAAGAGGAAAATCAATAACCATTAATAAAATCAAAAAATCAATCCTCTTATGAAACTTAAATTATCCTTCATCGCGCTTTTTATTTTTAGTCTTTCTTTCGTCCAAGCTCAAATGTCTAGCTCCGCAGCATTTGAAGTCTCCGTCTCTGGTCAGGGAGATCCTTTATTCTTGATTCCTGGTGCAGGATGCGCGGGAGAAGTATGGGAAACAACGGTGGCTCGTTATGCCAAAGACTATACTTGCCATGTCTTTACCTTAGCCGGATATGGTGGTGTTCCTGCCCTGGCAGAAGCGCCTTATCTTCCACAGATAAAAACCGATTTGGCAGCTTACATCCAAGAACATGGCGAAGACAAAGCCATCTTGATTGGCCATAGCATTGGCGGTTATTTGTCTTTATGGCTGGGTAGCGAATATCCGGATCTCTTCCAAAAAATTATCGTGGTCGATGGCTTGCCTTTTCTCGCGGCCGCACAAAATCCTTTTGCCACAGAGGAACAAGTCAAACAATACATGGAACCTAATTTGGATAGCTATAAAACCCAGGATGACAAGGCTTTTGCAGAACAACAAATGGCCGTTTTAAAAAGCATGATCCAATCAGAAGAGCATATTGCCACAGCAATGAAATGGTCTTTGGCTTCGGATAAAAAAATGTTGTCTTATTCTGTTTTTGAAATGATGTGCCACGACTTGCGTCAGGAAATCAAAAACATAAAGGCTCCTACGCTGGTATTGGGTGCTTACGATGGCCCCTATGATTGGGCACCACAATTTACCAAAGAAGTAGCAACCAAAACTTATGAGCAGCAATATGCCAATCACTCCAACTGCACGGTACTCATCCCGGACCATACCCGACACTTTGTGATGTTTGATAATCCAGACTGGTATTTTGAACAATTGGATAATTTTTTAAATCCGGCTTTGAGCGAAAAATAAAAAAAGTCTATTTCCATTAACTTAGATTATAGTGTATTAAATTCACCAACGATATGAAAAGCAATTTAGAAAAGCAATTTCTAGACTTGGTTAAAATGCACCAAGATAAAATCTTCCGCTTGTGTAGAGCTTACCTCTACGAGCCCAACCAAGCGGAAGATCTTTACCAGGAAGTGTTGATTAACATCTGGAAAAGTTTGCCGCAATTCAAAGGAACTTCTGCTATAGCAACTTGGGTCTATCGAATCACCGTCAACACCGCTATTTCTTTTAACCGAAAAGAAAAAAAGAATCCAATAGTTGGCCAAGATATTCCCGAGCATTTGACCAGTGACTTAGAAGCAGGCGTTCAAGCCAAACAAGCAGAAGAAAACCAAATGCAGCAAATGCATCGCGCCATCGCGCAATTAGAACCGCAAGACCGCGTGATTATCGGTCTCTACCTCGAAGATGTGGCTTATAAAGAAATCGCCAACATTATTGGAGCAAGTACCAACTTGGTCGGGGTAAAAATCAATCGCATTAAAACCAAATTGACAAAAATTTTAAATCCAACGATATGAACTTAGATGATTTTAAATCCAACTGGCAAAATCAAAAATCACCCGCAGAACTTAGAACTGCCCAGACCAATGAATTGGTCGAAAAGATGAAAAGCTTTGATCAGAACCTGACTCGACAAAACTGGTGGATGAGTATTGCTTTCGCTGTAACAACTGTTTTTTTAACAGGCTTTTTCTTTTATTTCAAAGATTTCGGAATGGCTTTTTATGGAACAATCGTAGGTGTTATTGTACTCATGGCGCTTTCCATCTGGCTTTTTTG
The DNA here is from genome assembly GCA_938015925.1 of uncultured Saprospiraceae bacterium. Classification (GTDB taxonomy): domain Bacteria; phylum Bacteroidota; class Bacteroidia; order Chitinophagales; family Saprospiraceae; genus CALLVY01. The sequence goes on along the minus strand of CALLVY010000372.1, from coordinate 11,072 downwards.
GAAAAGAAAAATTTTATCTACCCAACAAGATTTTTCTCAAGAAAGCAGACAATTCCTGGAGGGCCGCATTGCTCAACTGGAATACAATAAAAAAATCACTCGGATTTATATGCCAATCTATGCGATTGTCTTGACTACTTTAATCATGATCTATATTGGAGAAGTGGGGCAATTGATGGAGCGTAAATATCAGCTGATGGCTTATGGAATCACGCTTACTTATATTGTACTGATTATGATTTATGGAATGCGTAAACAGTATCGGAAAGATCGAGAGACGATTGATCCTATGTTGGAAGAGTTGCAGGAGATGAAAAAAAATTGGGGCGAATGAGAGGATCAAAATTAGAAAGGCGGTTCCTTCATGAAACCGCCTTTCTTCCAGCGCAAAAAAGCATCATTTTTTTCCTCACCTAACTATGCGACCAATTGTCCGGCTCCCCACTCTCATTCGGCGAAAGCCCCAAAACATCCCCATCCGTATTTACCCCCAAACCAACAACCGTTCGATTCGCATAATTGAAATAACTCACCACCTGATTGATTTCCAAAATTTCTCCATCACTCAATCCTTGCTCGCGCAGTAAGATAACATCTGATTCTTGTATCGTATGAATCGCCATAGTCAACTTCTTGGCATACTGCATTCCAGCCAATTGAGCATCTACAAAAACACCCGTAAAATCATCGGCCAAAACGGCCTTGCGGATTTGACTACTTTTTTCGTCATTCGCCACTAAGCGACTCATCCCTGCAAAATGATGTTCAAAACAATAGTCACAATGATTGAGCTGACTCACATAAACCCCCAAGGCTTCCAGGTACCATTTGGGCAAAGTGTTATTGGTATTGTGAAGCACATTTTTATACAAAGCCATGTGGCCGTAAAGCGTATGAGATCGGAGGCTGTGTACTTTTAGTACATTGTCGACATTGCCATCGGGACCTTTGATGCGGTCATATAATTTGCGCAAAGGGCGATCGGCATCTTCGTATTCAATTTCTTTTATCCAGGACATATTTCAGTATTTGGCATTTTGGTAATAATTACTTCAAAAAAAATATTTTCGCCTTTTGAATATCGAATAAGTAATAGTGCCCCGATCCTATCATTTCCTCAATGAAGGATCCAATTGATAGGCTTTATTTAAAAACTCTTGTCCTTTTGCTGTTTCTCCTTTCTCCGTATACACACTTCCGAGATAAAAATGCAGGATAGCATTATTGGCATCGTATTGCAATCCTTTGGAGTATTGGGCAATCGCTTCATCAAAACGCTTTTGCATAGCGTAGACAGATCCTAAATTCCGATAGGCATCTAGAAAACGAGGATCGTATTGGAGGGCTTTTTTATAAACTTCTTCGGCTTTCGCCAAATTGTTTTGCTGGAAATAAATGATCCCCATATTGCTATAAACTGTAGCCTTGCCAGGATTGTGCTTTAGCGCTTCTGCATAAGATGCCAATGCTTTATTCACATCGCCTTTTCGAAACCAGGTGAGTCCCAACTCGCCGTGCGCATCTGAATAACTAGGGAATATTTTAATCGCTTGTTCGAATCCATCTTTTGCAATATCAAAGAGTCGATTTTTCTCCTGAGGATTCGGTTCGTTTAAAGCTAACTTGACCGTTTCCAGTGCTTGATGATAATTGAGTTTGGCACTATTGGGAGAATTGGGAAGGTCGGTGGTGTAGAGCGTATAACTGTTTTTCCAAGCCGGGTTTCTAGCAATAGTCCGTGCGCCATAGAGCAAAGCCATCCCCGCCAATATCATCAAAGGCATCGACCATGCTTTCCACCAGCCATTCAAGGTAAGTGGTGTTTTTTGTTTTAAATCTATTTTCAGTACCTGGAACAAAAGCGTTGCCACTACGATGGCAAAACCCAAACTTGGTACATATAAAAATCGTTCGGCATAAGCGGCTCCAATCGTAATGATCACATTGGAGTAAATACTAAAAGTGATCCCATAGAAAAGAATACCATAAACCAATGGCGTCTTCTTTTGAAAATTCATCACGGCATAGACCAGCATTGCTCCATGAACCAACAAAGACAAAATCACTCGCCAATCGGCCAGAGAGGTAACCGGAACAGAGTTGAATCCCAAATCAGAACAAAGGGTGATCGGTAAGAGTAGGGTCATTAGATATTTTCCCAAAAACAAAAATGCCGTAGCCATATAAGCGATCGAATCGGGAGCATCGTATAGCACATTATCCAAGGGAGATCCCTTCCCTGCACCAGCCCCCACATCCCCCAAAATCTGCGCGCGGATATACAAATAAATCACTGCCGGAATCGCCATCAGTGCGGTGGTGGTTAATATTTTTTTGATCTTCGCTGAAGGATGAAAAAAGTATATGGTCAAGGGAAATATTGCGAGAAAGGTAATCACACCTTCTTTGGAAAATAGGGCAATGCCATAACTGAGCACTCCGGCAATCAACCATTTGACATCTGCTTTCTTCAAATAATCCCACAAAAAATTCAAAGCCAGTACACTAAAGAAAAAAGCGAGTATCTCATCGCGACTTTTGATATTGGCGACCACCTCTACATGCATAGGGTGAACCAAAAATAATAAGCTGACGGCAAAGGGAAGTAAGAGGTGATAAGACGACCATATTTTGGCCAAGGTAAAAAATAGCAAAAGCACCGTTGCTGCGTACCATAAAACATTGATCAAGTGATGCAAAAAAGGATTATCCTCCGATATCCCCCATTCTATTGCAAACATCACCAAAGAAACCGGACGATACAAAACGCCTCGGCTATTCCAATAGCCATAACGATAATGCTTCGTGAGTAGTAATGGAATTCCTGCCGCCCCTTTTTTCGTTACCCAATTCTCGGTAATCGCGGAGCCATCATCTAAAGCAAATTCATGGCTTAAGGTATTGCTATACAACAAAAAAGACAGTACGGCCAAGACCAATCCAAGTTGCCACATTATAGAATTCCGACCTTGGGTCGTTTTTTTGACTGGCTTGCTTTTTTTATCCTTATTGGCTTTTGATTTCTTTTTGCTCATTCCTTTTTATTGATTGTTACCTCAAAATAGGAGAATAGTTTGAAAACTTAAAAAGTCATGGGAGAAAGTTTGCCATGCCCCTACTTAGCACCTGGCTGCTGATTCTCAATTTCCTAGAATTTTCTTTGTTTATCCTCAATTTAACAAGTACTTTAGTTCTTCCAATTTTCAAGTATGGAAGACAACTTCTGGTAAACAAATGATTATGACTGAAAAAAAAGAGCTTAGTTTTTGGCAAATTTGGAATATGAGTTTTGGATTTTTAGGAATCCAATTTGGCTGGGGGCTACAGATGGCCAATATGAGCTCTATCTATCGCTACCTCGACGCGGAACCCGATCAACTGCCGATCCTTTGGCTGGCGGCGCCTGTAACTGGTTTACTGGTACAACCCATCATTGGTTATATGTCTGATCGCACCTGGAATTCGGTTGGACGACGAAAGCCTTATTTTTTGGTTGGAGCCGTTCTCGCTTCGATTGCTTTGATTTTAATGCCGAATAGTCCTTCCCTTTGGGTAGCCGCTGGTTTGCTTTGGATATTAGATGCGAGTATTAATATTTCGATGGAACCTTTTCGGGCCTTCGTCGCAGATATGCTTCCTGAAAAACAACATACCAAAGGATTTACGATGCAAAGCTTTTTTATTGGTGTTGGCGCAGTGATTGCTTCTGCTTTGCCTTTTATCTTGAGAGAATGGTTTGGGATGGTTCCGGGGGAAGATGAGGTGATTCCAAATAATGTCAAGTACTCCTTTTACATTGGAGCCTTTGCTTTTATCTCTGCGGTTTTGTATACCGTTTTTAGAGTCAAAGAATATCCACCACCAGATATGGAAGCTTTTAGAAAAATGAAAGCGGAAGGTGGAAACGCGGTTCAATCTATGATCAAAGGCTTTAGAGAAATCTTGGCCAATGTGGTGGATATGCCACAAGTGATGAAACAATTGGCCGTGGTTCAATTTTTCACCTGGATGGGACTTTTCCTGATGTGGTTTTTTTATAGCGATGCCACTGCTACTTATATTTTCAATGCGCCCAGTCCTGATTCCGATTTGTACAAACAGGGTTCAGAATGGACAGGATTGATGTTTGCGGCTTATTCGGTGGTTACTTTTGTTGTGGCCTTTTTATTGGAGCCTATTGCCAAGAAAATCAATAAAGTCAATACGCATTTTATCTGTCTGGCACTTGGAGGAATTGGATTATTGCTCATGGGCTTGTTTACCAATAAATATCATTTATTGATCTCCATGCTTGGGATTGGTATCGCTTGGGCGAGTATTCTTTCTATGCCCTATGCGATCTTTGCCAAACATTTGCCTCCAAATAAGGTGGGGGTTTATATGGGAATTTTCAATTTCTTTATTGTGATTCCAGAAATTTTAGCGACCCTGTTTTTTGGAGCTATCATGAAGAATTTCCTGGATAGTAATTCTCTATATGCCGTGATGCTTGGCGGAGCCATGCTATTGATTGCTGCGGTTTTGACGCTGCGGGTAAAAGAAGAATAGAAGTATTGGGCATAAGCAAAATTAACCCTATACAATAAAAGGTATTCTTGAGCGGATCAACGCTGCAAGAATACCTTTTTGATTTTGTAAAAAACAAGGACGATTAATCTGGCCGTCTCAGTCTATGGGGAATCACCTTTGGAATTCTTTCCAAAATATAACGGGCTTCCAAATCTAATTTTACAGTTGTGATGTACCAAGGAATGCTTCCATCGAAGTTTTTTCCCAGCTCTTCATCTGCCTGATCGACCAGGTCTTCATAGGCAACATCACCTTCTGAGTCGACCTTCATCAAAATAAATTTTTTGATTTGATCGTATTTGCTTCTGGAAATATTGACACCTGCTTTTCCATGTGGGTGCCTGGTAAGGATTTTTTCTGCGGACATAATAAGAAGTTTTATCAAAAGACTTTTCCTAAAACCTAATGAAATAATTGATATAAAAGTTCATGCCTTTTTGCTTTAGAGCGCAAAAGCTTCTAAAACAAATCCATTCACTTAGGAGATTAGCCCCTAAAATGAACGATAAAAAGGTCAGATTTGTTTTTATTCCAGCCAATATCAGTCCAAGAAATTGGACAAACTATTGATTTGGGTCAGTAGACAGGTTTTCTTTGGTGGGAATTATAGGTGCCTTGCACTTAGTCCCGTTTTTGGTTTTCACTTCTCCACCTTTGATCTTCAATATAAAAATCTATTCCATGATGATCAATATTCATCGTTTTAGCTTGCTCAAAATGCTCCAAAGCTTCTTGGTGCATCCCTTTTTTTTCGTAGTAGAAACCTAAATGTAAAAAAATTGATGGATTCTCCCTATCTAATTTCAAAGATTTTTCCAATAAACCAAAGGCAATCTCCATCTGATTGAGCTTAAGTAGGGAATAACCAAGGTTGCTATAAGCTTCTGCATAGACGGGATCGTAGGCTATGGCTAATTCCAAATCATGGCTTGCTTTTTCGTATTCTCCTGCCTGGATATAAGCCGCTCCTCGCTTATTGAGGGTTTCTGGATCTTGGAAATTGAGATACAAACCACGGCTATAATATTTGATGGCTTCCGCATAATCTCCTTTTTTGGCATAAGCCGAACCGACCTGTACCATTTCTTCTGGTTTGAATTTGGGATAATGAACGGTCATCTCTGCATAAGTCTTCAAAACACCGGCATAGTCTTTTTGCAAATGATAAGCCTGCGCAAGTCCTTGATAAATCTCCCGACCAGGTTTTCCTCCTACCGTCAAGGCCTGATTAAAATTTTCAATCGCTTCTTGGTAATTTTTATTTCTAGTGTTTTCCAAACCTAAAAAATAACTCTCTGGGTATTGGCTGGTTTTCCATAAGCGAACAAATTGAGCGCCGTCATTGAGAATGCTTCTGCCATCGGCTAGTTTGACCGGCTTTGGATCGGGAATCATATTTACAAAGAAATCCCAAATGGCAGAGACGATAAAAAAGGTCAATAAAATGATGGTATTTTCGCTCCAACTAGCAACTTGGATAAGTAAGATCAAGCCCAGGCCAAAAATCAAACTAGCCATGGGGCCGCCGAGGATGACCAACAACTCTTGAGCCATTTTTTGTACGGGGCCATGACTGCATACGCCCAAATTCCATTTGGTAATATTGAGCCGAAAGAAAGCGGTGAGCCGCCCAAACTGCAAGACCTTACTTTTACTGGGATCTCCGTAAGAACCAACATAAATACTCACTGGCTCGTTGGAAAACAAAAGAGCAGGAATGGCATGACCCAACTCGTGAATCGTCGTAGTGATGATTCGGCAACTTAAGAGAACAGCAATTAATTGAATTAGAAATAATAGTTGCATGGGCTTGGGTGGCAGCTTTGGTGCTACTACAAAGGTAGCTTAGATTGTGGGGTCTACCAAATGGAGAGAAGGATTCCATATCGAATATCGAATTAGGGCTGTTCAGAAAAAGAAAAAGCGGAGGTTTAATGCTGGATAGGAATATGGAATAAGGGAGTTTCAATTTTGAAAATGATTTTTTTGACGAAAAATCGCGCTTTTATAGGAACATCAAAGAAGGGATTAAACTAAATCATAGCATTGACCGTCCCAATCGATATTCGACATGGAATATTTCCTCTTCAATTTTTTTTCCTGAATACTCCTAATGGCCAATTTTGATTGGGCGATCAGCGAAGCCAATCTCCTTCGTCGATTTGTCATGCTTCTCCCTAAAAAGGGATTGTTCCGTCAACTCAAAAATCCCAATTCTTTTTCCAGGTATCAATCAAATCCAGAGAGATTTTAAAATCAGGTTTGGGTTTGGTATGATTGGATTCGGCAAAAACACCATAAGTACCAATTCTCAATCGACGACGTGCGCCCAACTTAAAAGTCCTTTCTATTCCTAAAAAAACTTCCGCATGGCGATAGTCACTTTCTTTGACCCATAAAAAACCACCACCTGCTACGGCTCTGATTCTGAGTTTTTTGACGAAAGGAATATTATTGATTAAGGCACCATTGAAATGATGAATGTGGTGAACTTCAAAAAACCAATCGGATGCGACCAAAGAAGTATCCAAAGATTGAAAAGAATGCAGCGGATTGGAATAGAGGATGGGATCGGATTGGCGAAATCTTTTGAGGTCAATAAATCGCAGATCTTTGGTATTGACAAAGGTTCCTGCTTTGATGGTGTATTTGGAATTGCCAAAAACACCGAGAATCAAATCTTGATCCATTTCAAATTCCAGAAAATCAAAATCAATATCACTCGATAAAAATCCATCCCAAGCTTTTCTATGGGTAAGACTAAAAGTCGGATAAGGACTTCCCAGAATCACTTTGCGAGTGGGTTCGGTCATAAATTTTTGTCCTGGAGTATAACTGATTCGCAAGTCGGTGATAAAGGCTTGATAGCCTTCAAAGAGATAGGGATCCCCTTGCTCTAAAAAACCTTCTACAAAAGAATTGCGGTCGTAGTTTTCAATAGAAGAACGGTCGCTTCGCTCCCCTTCCAGACTAATATAAAAACCATTGAACACTTCTATCCGATGCCGCAAACCGATTTTATCGCTTACAATATAATTGGAAGAACGCAATTGATTGAGAAAGGCATCATAACTATTGATAGACTCAAAGGACCGATCTCCCCAAGCCGCCACATCCGCTAAACGATGTGGATTATAACGGAAGGAAGCATAGGTGGAACCCTGTAGGTCTCTATTTTTTATACCAATATTCACATTGGCATTAGTAAATAATCTTCGCCCATTTTCGTAGCGTCTAAAATAAGAAGCATAGGGACCAATGCGAAAACCGCCAACGATTTCAAAATCAATCATCGATGGAATTGGGCCAATAAAAACATTTCGTTTTTTGGCATTATTTCTAAAACCAACACCATCCCAAATCAGATCCAAAAAAGTAATCTTATTATATTCGGTTTGTACGGAATCGAGGTACTCTTTGCTATTGTGAATGGCTTCTATACTATCGCGATAGGAAACGACTTTTTGTTGATCCAAAGAAAGTGCTTCGGGACGCAATTCTTGCCAATAGGAAGTATCTCTTTCGAAGGCTTCTTTGGTAATCACCGATACTTCATTGCCAAAAAATCGAGGAGGAAAAGGATAGTCTAATTCAAAATCAGAATAGCGCAAAAGCGTATTTCCTTTAAAGGTTTTGGAACGTCCTTGTTTGGTTTCATAAGTCAGTTCCTGGCGAGTGGGAATCCAAAGCGTATCGTTGATTTTTTGATAATCTTGTTTGAGGCTAAAGGCATCATAAAGTTTTAGGGCTCCTCTGTATACACTTAGATCGAGGCGATTGATATTCCAGGATTGGTCATTGATATAAAGGTATCCTCTAAAGGTAGAGTTGCCAATCTTCCTGGGAGTCACTTTGATTTTGTGTACGATTTGGCCTTCTTCTTCCAAACTACTTTCGAGTTTAAATTTGTAAACCAAAATAGCGGTACGGCTAATCGGAGAAATCAAAGGAACTTCAGCGATCCCTTTCATATCTACCAAGTTGCGGTAAAAATTAAAATCAGATTCTCCAAATCTTGGAATAAACAAACCGTCTTTCGAACCATACTTTTTGTAGGCTGTTCTTTCTTCTTTATACTTCTTGGGGTATTGGTAATTTAGAGTCACCTGCATTTCCAGCAGGTTGAGCGAATTGGCAAGTTTTTGCTTGGCTTTTTCCGCGGCTTCAAAAGGATCAATGGGTACTTCTTCTTCTGACTTATTGGATTTCGCTTTCGCCGCTTGTTCTCTTTTGACTCTTTCTTTTTTACTAATGACTTCTGTCGCTTTTAAGTAGACTTGACTTCGAGAGGATTGGATTTGGGAGAGGTATTTTTTCTTATGATCGATGGCATTTTGAATAATCGCATAAGCAGGATCTCGCTTGGATGCTTTGACCACTATTTCGTCTAACTCTACGCTGGACGATTTCAAAATATAGTCTTGTTTCAATTGGTCATCTCCTACGATAATGGGGATACTAAAACTTTCATATCCTATCGCTGAGATTACGATATCATAATCGCCTTTATCGAGATTGAGGAAAAAATAGCCATCGCCATCAGCGGCAGTACCGGATTGCAATTGCTGGATATAAATATTGGCAAAGGGAATGGCTTCTTTTTGGTCATTAAAAACATAACCACTAATGCTTTGTGCATGGAGGGTTCCACAGAAGCATAAAAGGCAAAGACCGATATAGAGTTTAGTTAAAAACGGGTATATTTTTTTACAGATCACAGGGACTTTTGATTAAAAAGCGGAAATAAAATCATGAATTTTGATTCTCTTACTTAATAAAGGAGTCTCAAAATTCAAAATAGTTGTCCAAGGTTCAAAATAGATCTAGGACACTTTTAAATAACTTGTAATTTGGGTAAATATTTTGGACTTTGAAAATTTAAGGCAGATTTCGAAGAAAGACGATGCCTTTTAAGTTTAAGCATCGATGTTCAGCATAAAAGACTCCTCCCCTTTCTACTCAATCCAAATGCCTAATCACATACTCCAGATTATACAAATGAAATTTCACACTACAACCATCATAAGCCAATCTCAAATCTGGATTGACCTTTTTATTCTTCCCTTTGGTGTCAAAATCCAGATGGGAATATTCTTGCTGAAAAGCGTCCAGGCTTTTATCAATCACAAATTCAACATGCTCATAACCTTCTGGATAAAAACGCCCTGGCTTCGGAGCAGGCAATTCCAGAAGTTCAATTTTTCTGGATTGAAATACAAAAGGTTCTTTGAGTTTAAAGGTGGCAATGGGACGGCCTCCGATCAAACTTTCGGTCAATAAATCGCCACGCAGTTCTAATGTTTTTTTATACTTCAAATAGTCTTCTATCGTTTTCACGCGATAACAAAGGTGATCCAGTTCAAACTGTTCCACAGAAATATTATCCGCTGCAAGGTGGCGAAAGATGCGTTCTAAAAAGGAATGAGGATTGGGTAACAATTGGAGATGGATTTGATTGGGTAAAAATTAGAATGTCAGCAATGAGGTTTTCTCATTGCTGACATCGAAGTCGGAAATACCTAGGGTGCAGCTCGAAGCTGAATGTCATTAACTTAGTGCCTACCTTCAAGATAGGCTCTACGTTGAACTCGAATAAAATCAACTAAAAGCCTCTTCTTTTCAACTCAGGTCTTTCCTTAAGTTGATGACATTCACCTTCAAGACAGGCCCTACATTGAGCCCGGGTTACCTATTTCTTAGGAAAGACATTATTATCCCGGTCTACATCCAACATTCTATAAGAAGGATCGATTTCCACCTGAATTACTTTCTTAGACTTCACAGGAATTTCCAATTCATAAGTTGGATGAACCCATCCCCAGTCTTTAGCATAATTCAGTTCACCATTCTCAAGGGCTTCCTTTTTTTCACCACGCATGATTTGCAATGGAATATTATAGGTCACCTTATCGCCATTCTTCATCGTAACAACTACATCAAGTGGCATTGGCATATCTCCTATTCGATTTAAGGAAATCACGGTACTCTTTTTGGAAGATCCCGCTTTAAAATTCTTCACTTCATAATCTATACTCTTGGTCGTATACACCCAATATTCTTTATACCAATCGAGTTCCAATCCAGATTCTTTTTCCATCACGCGGATAAAATCATTTGGGTTTGGATGTTTGTATTTCCAGGTATTAAAGTAGCTAAGCATCCCCCGATCAAAAGCTTCCGTACCAATGATATAATCGAGTTGGTTCAAAAATATTGATCCCTTCACATAAGATCCAACGCCGTAAGCGGCATTGCTACCAAAGTGATCGGCATGCGTACTGATCGCCTCTTCTCTCCCACTTTTACTAAAGTTGGCAAAACCAGAATAAGTAGAAGCATGTGGATTCTCCACATATTCTTTGCCCGGCAACAAACCTTCTTTCGCCAGGTAATTCATCACTTCCGAAGAAGCATAAGAAGTAAAACCTTCATCCATCCAAGGATACAAACTTTCATTGGTTCCCAAGATCATTTGGTACCAACTGTGCATCAATTCGTGAACC